>NZ_JBFTZP010000003.1:530000-699843 GCF_056406735.1 Allobosea sp. P1_B10
ACCGGCGCCATATCGCGGGGTGGAGCAGCCCGGTAGCTCGTCAGGCTCATAACCTGAAGGTCGTCAGTTCAAATCTGGCCCCCGCAACCAAATCACAAAACACACACAAAACCCCCGCTCGGCGAAAGCCCGCGGGGGTTCTTGCGTTTGCAGTCGAAGACCGCCCGAGCACTGTCAACTTCTAGTCCGCCGCTCGATCCGATCTCGATTCCCAGCGCTTCAATGCGTTGTAGTGCTGCAGCAGGCTCTTGCGAGCCACGGGGTCGCTCAGGGTCAGCAGGGCAGGGGCGATCGGCCCGTGCGCCTCCGCGGCATAAGGCTTCGCTTGCTGGTCCATTGGCGCCTGGCCGTATGCCTGCGCCTCCTCTGCGAATCCGAGGGAGGCCGGCTGTGATGGCGTGGTCTCGCTGACGAATTGATCCAGTGTCCTGTCGAACAGCCGTTCGAGCTCGCCCAGCATCGTGTGCGACAGGCGGTTCTTGCCCTTCTCGTACTTGTCGACCTGCTGCTGGCGGACCTCCAGGATGACCGCGAGCATCGCCTGCGTCATGCCGGCAGCCTCGCGGCAGGCACGGATATAGGAGCCGATGACCGTGTCAGTCGGACCCGCTCGTTTCTTGGGCATGGTATCTCGATCCCCGCAGTGATCGACGGCTTGCAGTGCTCGGGAGATCGGTTGCAACGCGCTAGAGGTTGCAAGCATTGCGCCGGTACAACGTGACGTAGCGTAATCACTTCCTTTGCGTCATATGTGGGGATTCTGTCCCACATTGCGGTGAGGTCAGCAGGCTTCGAGAGCGCCCAGCGCGCTGGGAGGCGTCCGCCGAGACCATCATCAGACCCCCTGCTGCTTGCGGCGTCGAGAGGCGGCATGCGAGATACCCGTTGGATGAGCCCGGACCCAGCATGTCCTCGACCAGATGCCATGAGCCCGATGACGGCCCCGATCGTGAAGTGCTCGATCTCGGCGCCTATGTCCCGTATTTCCTGACGGCGATCTCGAACACCTGGTCGCGCAGTTCTTCGCGGCTCTACCTCGAGCGCTTTGGTGTCGGCGTCACCGAATGGCGGGTGATCTCGCAACTGGCGATCGAGCCCGCGATCGCGGCCCAGCGGATCTGCGAGGTCATCGGCCTCGACAAGGGGGCAGTCAGCCGCAGCGTAGCCGCCCTGGTGGCGGCCGGGCAGGTCGAGGAGCAGGTCGATTCTCGCGACGCACGGCGCCAACTCCTCAGCCTCACACCGAGCGGCTATGGGCTGCACCGCAAGCTGATCGACGTGGCCACGGCGCGCGAGCAGGTCATGCTGGCGGATCTGTCAGCCGAGGAGCGCGCGCAGTTGATCGGCTTCCTGCGGCGGATCCATGCGAGATTGCCGCAACTGCGGGAGCCCTAGCGAAGCCTGACCGGCCTCCGTCGCGCCCGCGCCCGCGTAGCGCTGCGTCGGCCCGGGCTCAGCGATAGCGCAGGGCTGCAGCGCTGTGCGCCAGCCGCAGGCCCGCGACATCGAGCCCGGGGACGGCGCCGTCGATCACGCGCCAGCGCCCGGCGACCATCACGCGATCGGCCCTGTTGGCTCCGCAGAGGATCAATGCGGCCACCGGGTCATGCGCGCCGGAGAATCGCAGTTCGTCGAGCTTGAACAGAGCGAGGTCAGCCTGCATGCCGGGTGCGATCGCGCCGATATCCGAGCGCCCGAGGCAGCGCGCCGAGCCTTCGGTCGCCCACCGGATCACGTCGCGCGCCGTCACGGCCGTGGCGCTCTCATAGCGCAGGCGATTGATCAGCAGCGCGTGGCGCAATTCCTCCATCAGGTTGGAACCGTCATTCGAGGCCGAGCCGTCGACGCCGAGCCCGAGCGGCGCGCCGGCCGCCACCAGTTCGCGCGTCCGGCAGAATCCCGACGCCAGCACGCCGTTCGAGGTCGGGCAGTGGCAGACGCCGACGCCCGCTTTGCCCAACCGCTCGCATTCCTCACAGGAGAAGTGGACGCCATGCGCGAGCCAGGTCTTCGGCCGCATCCAGCCGGTCTCCTCGAGAAGATCGAGCGGGCGCTTGCCATAGACCTCGAGGCAATAGGCGTCCTCGTCACGGGTCTCAGCGAGATGGGTGTGGAGCGGGGCGTCGAAGCGCGCGGCTAACTCGGCGCTTCTGGCCATCAGCGCAGGTGTGACAGAGAAGGGCGAGCAGGGTGCGAGCGCGATCTGGATCATGCTGCCGGGCGCGGGATCATGGAACAGGTTCAGCACCCGCTCGCTATCGGCCAAGATCGTGTCCTCGTCCTGCACGACGCTGTCGGGCGGCAGGCCGCCATCCTTCTGCGACAGGTTCATCGAGCCGCGAGAGATCGTGGCGCGGATGCCCAGCGCGCGGGCCTCCTCGACGGCGATGTCGACCGCGTTCTCCAGGCCCCTGGGGTAGAGATAATGGTGGTCGGCGGCAGTCGTGCAGCCGGACAGCAGGAGCTCGGTCAGCGCGACGCGCACCGCCAGCCTGAGATCGTCGGGCGTCAGCCGCGCCCACAGCGGATAGAGCGCGGTCAGCCACGGAAACAGCTCCCGGTCGATCGCGGCGGGGTGGGCGCGGGTGAGCGTCTGATAGAAGTGATGATGCGTATTGATCAGGCCCGGCAGGACTACATGGGCCGAGGCGTCGAAGACCTCATCGACGGCGAGGGCAGGGGCCGCGCCTGACGCCACGAGCTCGACGATGTGGCTGCCATCGAGCACGATGCCGCCGCCGGCATTCTCGGCGACGATGCCGAGCGGGTTCCTGATCCAGAAGCGCATGGTCGTGACGTCCAGAAAGCGGGCGGGATTGCCAGGCCCGTTCTAGGGGAAGCAGCGCAGCTTTTGCAAAGCCTGCGCGGCCCCGGTCACGGCCACGGGGCTCAGTTGTCGAAGATTCGGTCGCGGCTCTTGCAGCGATAGCCGACGAAGCAGGTCTGCGTGTCGCGGCTGGGGACCCAGGCCGGCTCGGTCGTCTCGTCGAATTCGCAGAAGCTGCGGTCGCGCACGAACCTGTCATAGGTGAAGCCGCCCGTGCCGAGCACGATCGCGCCATTGGACGCGACGATCTGCCGGTTGGCGCTGCAGATCTGCGTCGTGGTGGAGGGGCGCGATTGCGAAAGTGCCGCCGTGGCCGTCAGGCTCAGCAGCAATGTCAGGACGATGCGTTTCATGAGGTCTCCAGGGGCTCGCGAGTGTCGCTGCATTACCATAACCGAATGGCGGGCGGCCCGTTCCCGCCGCAACGCAGCGCCTTGACGTGGCGGCGCCCTTCCGGCATCGCTCGGCCCGAGCTGCCCGGTTATACCCGGGCATCCCCGCCTTCCTTCATCCATGTCGCCCGGCATGGACCTCGGCCGCACGCCGAGCTTGACGAGAGAGCCCGCGCCATGACGTCCCTGACCGATCTCGCCGCCACCATCGATGCCGCCTGGGAAGCCCGTGCCGAGATCGGGATCACCACCAAGGGTGCCGTCCGCGATGCCGTCGAGCACGCGATCGAGATGCTGGATTCCGGAGAGGCCCGCGTCGCCGAGAAGATCGGCAGCGAATGGGTCGTGCATCAGTGGCTGAAGAAGGCCGTGTTGCTTTCATTCCGCCTGACCGACAACCAGATCATGGCCAACGGCCCCGGTGAGGGCGTCTTCTGGGACAAGGTGCCGTCGAAGTTCGAGGGCTGGGGCGAGAACCGTTTTCGCGCCGCCGGCTTTCGCGTCGTGCCGCCGGCCGCAGCCCGCAAGGGCTCGTTCATTGCGCCCAACGTCGTGCTGATGCCGTCCTTTGTGAACATCGGCGCCTATGTCGACAGCGGCACCATGGTCGACACCTGGGCGACCGTCGGCTCCTGCGCCCAGATCGGCAAGAACGTCCATCTCTCGGGCGGCGTCGGCATCGGCGGCGTGCTCGAGCCGCTCCAGGCCAACCCGACCATCATCGAGGATAACTGCTTCGTCGGCGCGCGCTCTGAAGTCGTCGAGGGCGTGATCGTCGGCGAGGGTTCGGTGATCTCGATGGGTGTGTTCATCTCGGCCTCGACCAAGATCATCAATCGCGCCACCGGCGAGGTCCATATCGGCAAGGTGCCGCCCTATTCGGTCGTCGTCTCGGGCTCGCTGCCCGGCAAGCCGCTGAATGACGGCACGCCCGGCCCCTCGCTTTACTGCGCCGTGATCGTCAAGACCGTCGACGCGCAGACCCGCGCCAAGACCGGCATCAACGAGCTGCTGCGCGACTGATCGCGGCCTGACCTATTCACTGGCAACGGCGGCTGCGGCCGCCGCTGCCGCGGACCCGCGCAACGGCAGCTCCTTCATCTTCATGATGAACAGCAAAGCCATCGCGAAACCGAAGAACGTCGCGGCGAAGACATACTGGAACAGCCGCACCATCGTCTCGCGATCGACCGTCCCGAGCTTCAGCGTCTCGGGCGAGAGCACGGCGCCGGTGCCACCGACGCCCCCGAGCACGATCGCGCCGAACACTGCCACGATAAGCGCGCCGCCGATCTGGCGGAAGAAGTTGGCCACTCCCGTGGCCGTTCCCAGCTGATAGGGCAGCACGGCGTTCTGGATCGAGATCGTGGCGACAGGCAGTAGCGTGCCGAGCCCGACGCTGACGAGCGCGAGGATCGCGCAGAACGGCACCAATGGCATTGTCCCCGCGAAGACCGTCAGCAGCGCCATGCCCACCAGTGCCATGCTCAGCCCGACCAGTGGGACGCGCTTGTAGTGCGTGAGATGCGCGATCGCACGGCCTGAGCTGGTCGCGCCGATCACCGTGCCGCAGGTGAGCGGCAGCAGGCCGAGCCCGGAGGACGAGGCGCTCAGCCCGGCGACGGTCTCGAAATACAGCGGCAGATAGATGGTGAGGCCGATGAAGGTACCCATGCCGAACCCGGCCGCGAGCGTGCCCGAGCGCACGACCTGATTGGCCAGCAGGTCGAGCGGTATCAGCGGCTCGGCCGCGCGCCTCAGCTGCCAGGCGAAGGTGATCCAGAGCAGGACCGAAAGGCCGACCATCCCGACGATGACCGGCGAGCCCCAGGGGTAATAGGTCCCGCCCCAGGAGAGGGCGAGCAGCAGCGACATGGTCGCACTCGTCATCAGCACCGCGCCGAGCACGTCGAGCTTATGCGGGCGCTCATGGCGCGGCAGGCGCTTCAGCGCGGAGCTGGTCATCCAGTAGGCGCCGAGCCCCAGGGGCAGGTTGATCCAGAAGATCACCGACCAGTGCAGGACCTCGGCGATGATGCCGCCTAGCACCGGGCCGAGGACAGAGGCGGAGAAGAAGACGGTGGCGATGTAGACCTGGTATTTGCCGCGCTCCTTGGGCGGCACCATGTCGCCGATGATGGTCTGCGCCAGCGCGATCAGGCCGCCACCGCCCAGGCCCTGAAGGAAGCGGGCGACGACGAGCAGCCACAATGTCGGCGCCAGCGCGCAGGCGATCGAGCCGATGAGGAACACGACGATGCCCGCCAGCATCGTGACTCGGCGGCCATGGATGTCGGCCAGCTTTCCGTAGAGCGGCGTCACCGCCGTCGAGGCCAGCAGATAGGCAGTCACCACCCATGGCAGATGCGTGACGTCGCCGAGTTCGCGCCCGATCGTCGGCATCGCCGTTGCGACGATGGTCTGGTCCAGCGCGGCCAGGAACATGGCGAGCATGATCCCGAAGATGATGGAACGAATATCGGCATGGGTGAGGGGCGCAGCCGGCGCCCCCGTCTCGACCCGCTTGTCCATCGTGAGCGTTCGCCTGCGTAAAGGGAATGGCTCAACTATAGGTCGCGCCTTGGCCATGCGATATGCGCAGGGCGGCAGGACGGTGTTGCGCGCTGCGTCGGTCAGCGCTCCCGACGCAGGACCATCCCGGCATGATGGAGCACGTCATCGACGAAGTCGCCGTCGGCCGTGAAGCCGGTATCGTCGACATAGTCGATATGGTTGCCGGTGATGGTGTAGCGCCCCTGATAGGCGCTCTTGCGATTGCCCCTGGCCTCGTCGTAGCGGCCGTTGGGGAGAAGCTCGTGCCTGATATGGCCGTCGGCGGTGACCCATATGCCGACACAGGGATACGGAGCCGCCCCGGTGCCGGCGTGGCTGGGGGGCTGATCGGTCGTCGTCATCGTGCGCGTGCGCTCCTGAGACTGGCCTCGTCTCGGAGCGACGCCGATCAGGACTAGCCCGAGGAGGATGGTCCTCCGAGGGGCGGTAGGCGCCTTGATGGGATCGCAATGGCCCGTGCTGTCGCTCATGTCCGTGCTCCTCCTCGTGGTCGCGAAGAGACATGAGGATGCAGCGTTGCGCGGAGCAGGGGATAGACAGCTACTCGCGCGTTATTGCCCGATCCGCCAGGACAAGGCCGCGTTCAGCTCTGCTGCGTCACCGCGGCGGGGTCCATCCACATCACCTCCCAGACATGGCCGTCGAGGTCCTGGAAGCCGTGGCCATACATGAAGCCATGGTCCTGCGGCTGGTTGTAGGTCGTGCCGCCGGCCGCCACGGCGGCCTTGACTATCGCGTCCACGGCCTCGCGGTTGTCGCGCGACAGGCAGGTCAGCACCTCGATCGAGCTGGCGGTGTCGGTGATCGGCTTTGGCGAGAAGCCGGCGAATTTCTCGTGGGTGAGCAGCATCGCGTAGATCGTGTCGCTGATCACCATGCAGGCGGCGGTCTCGTCGGTGAACTGGGCGTTGAACGCGAAGCCGAGGGCCTTGAAAAATGCGACCGACCGGTCGAGATCCCTGACGGGCAGGTTGACGAATATCATCTGCGGCATGGCTTTTCCTTCGCTTCCGCGCAGCCCCGGAGGGCGCCGATCGAGACAGTCGCAGCATGCGAAGACATGGCCCCGATGGCAAGGTTTCGGATATGCTCCGGCTTTCAGGGCCGCGTCGTGCCCGTCTGGGGATGAGAAGAGAAACGCAACGATGCCGCTGATCAACGCTCCCGACAGCATTCTCGTCATCATCGATTTCCAGCAGCGCCTGATGCCGGCGATCCATGATGGCGAACGCCTCGTCTCCAATGCCAGGCGGCTGGTCGATGCCGCTGGCCTGCTCGCGGTGCCCATCGTGCTGACCGAGCAGAACCCGGCGGGGCTGGGCACGACGGTTCCCGAGCTTGCCGGCAGCGGCCCCGTCATCGCCAAGATGAGCTTCGATGCCTGCGGTGCGCCGGCCTTTCTCGAAGCGCTCGCTGGTGACAAGGATCTCGTGATCTGCGGCTGCGAGGCGCATGTCTGCGTCGGCCAGACGGTGTTGAGCCTGCTCGACTATCTCCGTCGCGTGATCGTCGTCCAGGATGCTATCGGTTCGCGCGCCCCGGAATCGAAGGAGGTTGCGCTGCGCCGGATGGAACGCCACGGCGCCGAGATCGTGACGACGGAAATGGTGGTCTTCGAGTGGCTGCGCACCGCAGAGCACCCGCTGTTCCGGGCCGCATCCCGCTTGATCCGCTGAGTGCGGAAACCCGTAAGCCGCCTGCCGGTCGTTCGATGTTGCAAGCGCACCATCGGCTCGGCTAGTCCTTAAGGCGAGCCCTCCGGCAATATCTTCCAGCGACAAAAGGCAACGCGATGAAGAAGGTCTACCCAGACGCGAAGACGGCGCTCGCCGGTGCTATCAAGGATGGCATGACGATCATGGCCGGCGGCTTCGGCCTCTGCGGCATCCCCGATCTCCTGATCGAGGCCGTTCGGGAATCCGGCGCGAAGGACCTGACCTTCGTCTCCAACAATGCCGGCATCGACGGCGCCGGCCTCGGCATCCTGCTCGAGACCCGCCAGATCAAGAAGATGATCAGTTCCTATGTCGGCGAGAACAAGCTGTTCGCCCAGCAGTTCCTGGCCGGTGAGCTCGAGCTCGAATTCACCCCGCAGGGGACGCTGGCCGAGCGCATCCGCGCCGGCGGCGCCGGCATCCCGGCCTTCTTCACCAAGACCGGCGTCGGCACGCTTGTCGCCGAGGGCAAGGAGGAGCGCGAGTTCGACGGCGAGCGCTACATCATGGAGCGCGGCATCTTCGCCGATGTCTCGCTGGTGCATGCCTGGAAGGGCGATACCGAGGGCAACCTCGTCTACCGCAAGACCGCGCGCAACTTTAACCCGATGATGGCCTCGGCCTCGCGCATGACAGTGGCGCAGGTCGAGAACCTCGTCGAGGCCGGTCAGATCGACCCCGACCACATGCATACGCCGGGCATCTTCGTGAAGCGCATCGTTCACGTCACCAATGCCGCCAAGCGCATCGAGCAGCGCACCACCCGCAAGCGCGCCGCGTAAGGAGAAGCGACATGGCATGGACCCGTGAACAGATCGCCGCTCGCGCCGCGAAGGAACTGAAGGACGGTTATTACGTCAATCTCGGCATCGGCATTCCGACGCTGGTCTCGAACTACATCCCCGAGGGCGTCTCGGTTCAGCTCCAGTCGGAGAACGGCATGCTCGGCATGGGCCCGTTCCCCTATGAGGGCGACGAGGATCCCGACCTGATCAATGCCGGCAAGCAGACCATCACCGAACTGCCGACGACGAGCTATTTCTCTTCGGCCGACTCCTTCGGCATGATCCGGGGCGGGCATATCGACCTGTCGATCCTCGGCGCCATGCAGGTCGCGGAGAATGGCGACCTCGCCAACTGGATGATCCCCGGCAAGGTGGTGAAAGGCATGGGCGGCGCCATGGATCTCGTCGCCGGCGTCAAGAAGGTCGTGGTGGTGATGGAGCACGTCGCCAAGAACAAGGACGGCTCGGAATCGCCAAAACTGCTCAAGTCCTGCGACCTGCCGCTGACCGGCGCGGGAGTGGTCGACATGGTGATCACCGATCTCGGCGTCTTCTCGATCGACGAGAATGGTGGCGGCATGAGCCTGATCGAGCTCGCCGAGGGCGTCACCCTCGACGAGATCAAGGCGAAGACCCAAGCGTCCTTCAAGGTGGCCCTGTAGAAGCGGCTAACCGTTCACGTCATGGTCGGGCTTGTCCCGACCATCGACGCCTTCGCTGGGCGAACTCGAGACGTGGATGCTCGCCACGAGGGCGAGCATGACGCGGAGCGCTATCGGCCCGACTCCCAGCCGGCCCGTACCAACTCCGGCGCATCGTGCTCGTCCTCGGGCCAACCGATGCAGAGATAGGCGATCAGCTTCCAGTCCGGCGGCGTGCCGAGCGTGGCGGTCAACGCGTCCGGCTCCAGGATCGAAACCCAACCCACGCCGACGCCCGCGACCCGCGCCGCAAGCCAGAACTGCGTGATCGCGGCAACGACCGAATAGTCGAGCATCTCGGGCATGGTGCGCCGCCCGAGCCCGTGGCCGCGCTGTGTCCCGTGATCGCAAAACACGGCGATCTGCTCGGGAGCCTCGTGCAGGCCCTCCAGCTTGAGTTGCGCGTAAAGCTGCGCCCGTTCGCCGTCATAGGCGCCAAGCGCCTGCGCGTTGCATCGCGCAAAACTCTGCTGGATCGCGGCGCGTTGCTCGGCTTGCGTCACGCGCATCCAGCGCCAGGGCTGAGAGTGCCCGACGGAGGGCGACAATTCTGCCTGGCGCAGCAAGGTCTCGACCAGCCCCTCCGGCAGTGGCTCGCGGCGGAACCGCCTGACATCGCGCCGCCAGGCCAGCAACGCGGCGAACTGTGCCGCAAAGCTTGCGTCGAAGACAGGCGGCTCGCTCACGACGCGACGGCGATCGCGTGGAAGAACGACCCTGTCACATGGCCCCGCCGGCTGCCGGCGGGTGCAGGAGCCGATCCGTGCGGGTCCGTCACCACGGCGAAGGGCGGATCCTCGCCGGGCGAGACGGTCGTGGCGTAGTGGAATTCGTGCCCCGTCAGAGCCTCGCCCGTGCGGCCGAGCGGCCCGTCAGCCTGCAGCACGGCGCGGCGATAGCCGAGGTTCATCTTGCGCCTGGCAAAGCTGGTGGACACGCCGAGCAGCCCGGCCATGCCGTGGCTGATGCCATCGGCATCGACCAGCGTCTGCCCCAAAACCATGTAGCCGCCGCACTCGCCATGGACAGGACGTGTCCTGGCGAAATCGCGCAAGCCGGTCATGAAGCGGCTCGCTTGGGCGAGCACGCCCGCATGCAGCTCAGGATAGCCGCCCGGCAACCAGCAGGCGTCGCAGGATTCAGGCGGAGCCACGTCGGCCAAGGGCGAGAACGGCACGATTTCGGCGCCCGCAGCCAGCCAGCCCGCCTCGACATGCGGATAGACGAAGCTGAAGGCCGCATCCCGCGCCAGGGCGATCCGCCGTCCCGGCGCGGGCAGGGCTCGTGCCAGTGCCCCCGCTGCCGGAAGCTGCGTTGCGCCCGCTGCCGCGATCACGGAGTCTAGGTCGATGGCCTGTGCGATCGCATCCGCGAGCGCGTCGAGACGCGCATGCAGGTCGTCCGTCTCGCCTGCCTGCACCAGCCCGAGGTGGCGCTCCGGCAGGATCAGGCTGGCTTCGCGCGGCAGTGCGCCGAGCACGGGCAAGCCGATCTTCGCCATGCCCTGCGCCACTAGGCGGCGATGACGCTCGCTGGCGACCTTGTTCAGGATCACGCCGGCGATGCGGATGCGCGGGTCGTAATGCATGCAGCCGAGCGCAATCGCCGCTGCCGATTGCGCCTGGCCGGAGACGTCGATCACCAGTACGACCGGCCAGCCGAGCAAGGCTGCGATATCGGCGCTCGCGCCGGTATGCCCATCAGGCCCGGGCACCCCATCGAACAGGCCCATCGAGCCCTCGGCGATGACGAGGTCGGCCGCGCCGGCCGCCTGGCCCGCGATCTGGCCGAGCAGGGCATCGGGCATCGCGAAGGAATCGAGATTGGCGCTGGGGGCGCCTGTCGCTGCGGCGTGAAAAGCCGGATCGATATAATCGGGCCCGCATTTCAGTCCGCGCACGGTCAGGCCGCGCTTGACCAGCGCGCGCTGGAGCCCGAGCGTGATCGTGGTCTTGCCCGACCCAGACCGTGGCGCGGCGATGAGAAGTCCCGGCGCGATCATGTCCCGCCGCCCGGCCGGAAGCGCCGGTCGTAGCCGGTCGAATAGAGGGCGCTCTCGTCAAAATCCTCCGCGGCCAGCGCCGGCCCGACCAGGATCAGCGCCGTGCGCTCCAGCCCGGATTCGCGCACCTGTGCCGCAATCGAGGCCAGCGTACCCCGCAGGATGCGCTCGTCGGGCCAGGAGGCGCGGAACACGATCGCGACCGGGCAGTCGACGCCGTAGAGCGGCGTGAGTTCCTCCACCACCTTGTCGATCACATGGATCGAGAGATGCACCGCAAGCGTCGCGCCGGTCTGCGCGAAACTGGCGAGCTGTTCGCGCTCGGGCATCGCCGAGGCGCGGCCAGAGGTGCGGGTCAGGACGAGGGACTGCGCCACGCCCGGCAGGGTGAGTTCGCGCTTCAGCGCCGCCGCGGCGGCTGCAAATGCCGGAACCCCCGGCGTGACGCTGTAGGCAATGCCGAGGCCATCGAGCCGGCGCATCTGTTCGCCGCAGGCGCTCCAGATCGAGAGGTCGCCCGAATGCAGCCGCGCGACATCCTGCCCCGCAGCCTCGGCCTTGCGGATCTCCGCGATAATCGCTTCGAGATCGAGCGGGGCTGTGTCGACGATGCGTGCGTCGGGCGGGCACCAGGCGAGCATCGCCTTGGGGATCAGCGATCCCGCATAGAGGCAGACAGGGGCCGCGGCGATCAGGTCGCGCCCGCGCAGGGTGATGAGATCGGGCGCGCCGGGGCCGACGCCGATGAAATGCACTGTCATGGATTCGCTCTCGCCAGTGCGCAGGTGACGCGTGGCGTGGCGATGCGCGGCAGGACCAGCACGCCGCCGGGCCCCGCCACAGCCAGCGCCGCCGCCTCCGCGACCGAGCCGACGCCAAAGAGCGAGGCGATCCGCGTCGAGCGCGTCGCGCAGGCCGCCTCGAATCCTTTCAGCGCCTCGTCGGGAATGGCGACGAGTTCGGCGCCGCGCGCCTTGGCAAGCGCCACCAACCCCGGCTCAGTCGCGCGCGCGGCCAATGTGGCCAGCCGCGTCACGGACTCGCCGACACATCCGGCACGTTGCAGGGCCTGGTCGAGGCAGGTCGCGAGGTCGGCCTCGCTGGTGTCGGGGCGAAAGCCCATCCCCGCTATCAGGCGTCCGGCGCTCACGGCTTGGTCACGCGCCATTGCGTCACCGGCATCGCGGGACGCCAGCCATGCATGGTGCCGACAGCATCGAGATACTCCACGCCGATCCGGCGCAGGCTGCCGCCATGAGCCTTGAACAGCGCAGCCAGTCGCGCTTCGCCCTCGAGCGTCACGACATTGGCGACGAGGCGACCATTGGGCTTGAGGGCTGCCCAGGCCTGCTCGAAGACGCCCTCGTCGCAGATGCCGCCGCCGATGAAGACGGCGTCCGGGGCGGGGCGCTCGGCAAAGGCTGCGGGCGCCGAACCGACGATCTCGATGCGCAGGGCGCCGAGTTCGATGCGGTTCTGGCCGATCCGCTCTGCGCGTTCCGGCTTGGCCTCGAAGGCCACCGCGCGGTTGCTGGGATGGCGCAGGCACCATTCCATCGAGACCGATCCGGAGCCCGCGCCGACGTCCCAGAGCCGTTCGCCGATGCGTGGGGCCAGCGCTCCCAGCGTGATCGCACGGATATCGGCCTTGGTGATCTGGCCGTCATGGGCAAACCAGCTTTCGTCGAGCCCCGGCGCCAGCGGCACGATGCGCGAGGCGGCATCCGCGACCACCTTAACCGCGATCAGGTTGAGCGGCACGATCCCGTCGAGGGCGAAGGCATCGGCGCGCGCGCTGCGGATGCGTTCGTGCGGACCACCCAGCGATTCCAGGACGGTGATCTCGCTTGCGCCCAGCCCGCGCTCGGTCAGCAGTTTGGCGACCGCCGGCGGCGTGGTTTCGTCCCAGGACAAGGCCAGGATCCGGGCCTTTGGCTGTAACAGCGGCACGATCCGCTGCAGGGTGCGGCCATGCAGCGAGACCAGCCCGCATTCCTCCTGCGCCCAGCGCATCCGCGTGCAGGCCATCGAATAGGACGAGATCTGCGGAATGACCCGCATTTCCTCGGCCGGGATGGCGCGCGCCAGCCCGGCGCCGATGCCGTAATGGAAGGGGTCGCTGGTGGCGAGCACGCAGATCTTGCGCCCGCGCTCGGCCAGGATCGAGGGCAGGGCGTTGCGGAAGGGCTGGGGCCAGGCCCGAACCTCGCCGCGCACCTGATCGCGCACCGGCGCCAGCAAAGCGAGGTGGCGCTCCCCGCCGAAGACGATCTCCGCCTCTTCCAGCGCCGCGCGGCCCGCCGGGCACAATCCGGCCGGGCCGTCCTCGCCGAGGCCGACCAGCGACAGCCAGGGCTCGGAGTTTGAGCGGGTCGACAGGTCAGGCGATTCGGGGGAGACTATTGGCATGACGATCCTCATCCTTGGCGGAACCAGCGAAGCGGCGGCTCTCGACCAGCATCTGGCCGAACAGGCTCCCGATATCCGCGCGGTGATATCGCTGGCGGGGCACACCGTCGACCCGAAACCGACCAACCTGCCGGTTCGCACGGGGGGCTTTGGCGGCATCGAGGGCCTGCGGCGCTATCTTGAGGAGGAAGGCATCGTGGCGGTCATCGACGCCACCCATCCTTTCGCCGCGATCATGCCCTTTCACGCGCAGGCGGCCTGCCTGGCGCAGAGCGTCCCGCTGCTCGCGATTCATCGCAAGCCGTGGAGTCCGTGCCCCGGCGACCGCTGGCATTCCGTGCTCGACATGGCCGCGGCGGCGGAGGCTCTCGGCCCCGAGCCGAAGCGTGTCTTCCTCACGGTTGGCCGGCTCGAGTTGCCTGCCTTCGCGGATGCCCCCCAGCACCACTATCTCGTTCGCGCGATCGAGCCGATCGGCAATCGCCTGCCGTTGCATGACGTCAAGGTTATCCAGCAGCGCGGTCCCTTCCACGCCGATGACGAGGAGGACCTGATGCGCCGCGAAGGCATCGAGGTCCTCGTCAGCAAGAATTCGGGCGGAGACGCCACCTCCGGCAAGCTCCTGGCCGCGCGCCGCCTGGGCCTGCCCGTGGTCATGGTGGAGCGACCGCCGAAACCCGATGTCGAGACCGTCGAGCATATCGATCAGGTCCTGCCCTGGCTGGTGGCGCAGGGGCTCTTCGTCACAGAACGCGGCGTGTAGACATAAGGCGCTGCACCGTCCCGCGTGATCAGGCGGGTGGTCGAGGCGCCGATCATAACCAGCGTCGCCATGTCGGCGGTGGGCGCCGCAGCGATCGCCTCAGCCAGCGTCAGCACGCGCAAGATCTCGTCAGTCCGTCCGACGGCGCGGGCAAAGATCACCGGCGTTTCCGGCGCGCGATGGCTCGCGGCCAGCTCCAGTGCAGCCCCGAGCTGCCAGGGCCGCGCCTTCGAGATCGGGTTGTAGAGACTGATCACGAAATCGGCGGCGAGCACCGCCTCGAGCCGGGCCGTGATGACCTCCCATGGCTTGAGGTTGTCGGACAGCGAGATCGCGCAGAAATCGCCACCAAGCGGCGCGCCCGCTCTGGCCGCCGCCGCCATCATCGCAGTGATGCCGGGCTCGACCCTGATCGGCAGGTCGCGCCAGGCGGCATCGCCGGCCTCCAGAGCCTCGAATACGGCCGCAGCCATGGCGAAGACCCCGGGATCGCCGCCCGACACGACCGCGACCGTGCGACCTTCGGCAGCGAGGCGCAGGGCATGCGCAGCACGGTCGATCTCCACGCGATTGTCCGAGGCGTGCTTGGTCCGGCCCTCCCGTGCCGGGATGCGCTCAAGATAGGGGATATATCCGATCAGGTCGGTGGCTGCGTCGATGGCCGCTTGCGCTGCGGGCGTCAGCCAATGCGCCTCGCCGGGCCCGAGGCCCACGACTGTCAGCGAGCCCGTCACAGCCGCCGTCCTTCGCCGGGAACCAGCACCATCGAAAAATAGGGCGCCTCGTCGTCGGGCTTGTCCGCAAGGTTGGCGATGACCTGCTCGGCCATGGTCGCGCGCTCGACATAGATGGCGCGTTGGAGCAGCCCGGCGGCGATCAGCGCGCGCCGGACCTTGGGCAGGTTGCGGCCGAGCTTCATGATCACGGCGGCGTCGGTGTCGCTCAGGCGTCGCACCAGCTCCGTTTCGGGCAGCGTCCCCGGCAACACTGTGAGGATATCGTCGCCCCAGGTGATCGGCGCGTTGGCGCGCGTCCAGGCGCCGGCCATGCCGGTGACGCCCGGCACGACCTCAATCGGGAAGCGCGGGCTGAGACGCCGCCAGAGATGCATGAAGGAGCCATAGAAGAAGGGGTCGCCGTCGCAGAGCACCGCGACGGTGCGGCCGGCCTCCATCTCGCCGGCAAGCTGTTGCGCGGCCTCGTCGTAGAAGGCGGCGATCGGCCCGCTATAGCCGACATCCTCGACGGGAACCTCGATCGTGACCGGGAAGGCGAGCGCGATCTCGCGAGCCGGATCGGGCGGGATTACGGCATCGGCGGTGACGCGGGCATTGCCGCGCCGGCCACGCTTGCAGAAATGCACGAGCCGGTCGGCCTTGAGGATGATGTCGCGGGCGCGCACGGTCATGTAGTCGGGGTCGCCGGGGCCCAGCCCGACGCCGAAGAGCATTGCTCTGCCCTGTTGAACGCTCACCGGCTCATTCCTTTTCTTGCGCGAGCGCGTTGACGGCAGCCGCCGCCATCGCCGAGCCGCCGCGCCGGCCATGCACGACCAGGAAGGGCACGCGCCCGTCCTGCGCCAGGGCCAGCTTCGATTCCGCCGCGCCCACAAAGCCGACAGGGATGCCGATCACCGCGGCCGGCAGTGGCGCCCCGGCATCGAGCATTTCGAACAACCGGAACAAAGCTGTCGGGGCGTTGCCGATCACGACCAGTGAGCCAGCCAGCTGCGGTCGCCACAGCTCCAGCGCAGCGGCAGAGCGCGTCGTGCCGAGTTCTGCGGCGAGCGCTGGCGTACGGGGATCGTCGAGTGTGCACAGGACGTCGTTGCGTGCCGGCAGCCGCGCGCGTGTCACGCCGTTCGCCACCATCTTCGCATCGCAGAAGATCGGTGCGCCGGCGCGCAGGGCTGCCTCCGTCGCTGCCACGAAATCCGCCGACATCTCGACGTCGCCCGGCAGGTCGGTCATGCCGCAGGCGTGGATCATCCGCACCACGACGCGCGCAGCCGCCACGTCGAAGCGCGCGAGATCGGCCTCCGCCCTGATGATCGCAAAGGAGCGATCATAGATTGCCGCCCCGTCCTGGATATAGTCGTACTTGCTCAAGCCACCGGTCCTGCAATGCGTTTCGCCTGGATCAGGCGGTTGAAGAGGTCTTGCCCGGGCGTGAGGCGCCGGATGATCTCCGAGAGATCATGGTTCGCCTCGGCTAAGTCTCGCGTCGTGCCGCCGACAACCACGTCGTAGCGACCCCCTCGGCCGACCAGCGTGAGGTCGGCGGCGCCGGGATGGGCGCAGGATTTGACGCAGCCCGAGACGTGCAGGCCGACGCCGGCGGCCAGCAAAAGCGAGGCCGCGTGCGCCAGTTGCGCGGCGTCGCTCATCGCGGCGGTTTCCGCGCGCAGGCAGGCCGGCTTGCCGGAACAAGCCTGCACGGAAAGGCGCGGGTCGCCATCGTCGACGATCAGACCGAGCCGCTGCGCGTCCGCGAGCCAGCCGCGCGCCGCGGCTTCCGACAGACCGAGCGCGGCGACGCCGCGCCAGGGCGAGAGACGCAAAGTCGCTGCATGATGCGTCGCCGCCGCGTGTCCCAGCGCGGCGAGGGTGTCCGCGTCGCAGCGGCCAAAGGGCAGGGCGGCGATAGCGGCGAAGCGGCCGGAGCCTGTGGCGAACCGGCCTGCGCGACGGACGGCAGGGCGTGCGGCAGGCGCAGCGATGCCTGGCAAGGACACAAGCGAGGCGAGCGCGTCGGGCGAGAGATCCCGCATCCGACGGATCGCCTCGGGCGCCTGCTCACGACGCAGGGCAAATTCGCGCAGGATCGTGCCGACGACGGCAGCAACCGATTCGAGAGGCACCGGCCCACGCCACTTGTCGCCGGGCAAGCCGATAGCGACAGAGGTCGCGGTCACGCCAACAACCCTGAGATCGGCGGGAAACGCGTCGAGCGCGATTGGCCCGCCATCATCGACGACGACGCATATTTTGGCCGGCAAGCCGGGAATTGTGCTGGCGGCTGTCTCGATGGCCTCGGCCATTGCCGCAGCGTCGATGTGGGCACTGGCACCGTCCTGGAGAAACGCCGACCCCGCCAGCGGCGAGATCAGCGTCAGGCGCTGCGGCCCATCGCCGTCATGCTCTTCGACGAGGCGCTGTTCCAACAGCGCTGCGACCAGGGCCGGATGGGTTTGCGCGCTGATCCCGCGCAACTGCATGTTCCCGCGTGCGGAAATCTCGACCAGCCCGTTGCCATGCTCGCGCGCCAGCGCCGCGATCGCCACAATCTGCGCCGGGGTCAGCACGCCTCCGGGTGGATGCAGGCGCACCAGCCAGCCATCGCCCGTTTCCATCGGCCTGAGCGTGCTCGGGCACCAGCCGCGTCGCAGCGCTGCGCGCTCGGGATTTGCGGCGGCGCTCATTCGGCGGCTCTCGACAGGAAAGCGCCGACCGAGTTGCGCCGGCTCGCCCAGAGGCCGCGGGCTTCCGCATCGAGCAGGCGCGCGCGGATCGCATTGGCTGCCGGCGCGTTGGCGGCCTCGAGCGCGGACCAGATCGCGGGATCGGCGCAATAGGCCTGGAACACGGCATCGAACAGGCCGTCGGACACCGCATCCGTGCTCGCGGCGAAGACGAACACGGTATCGACGGCTTCGGCGAGTTCTGCCACGCCGCGCCAGCCATGCGCGAGTTGACCCGCGATCCAGCGCGGATGCGCCAGGCGACCATGCACGATGCGGGCGATATCCTCTGGCAAGGTCCGGGCCTTCGGCGTTTCGGGGTCCGAGCTGTCAAGGCTGTAGAGCAAGGGTTTCGCTCCCAGTGCCTGCGCCGCGGCTGCGAGCCCGCCGATGACGTCGGCAGCGCTGGACGCCTCGAGAATGTCGCGGCCCGCGGTATCGCTGACGTGGATGAAGGCGTCGGCCGCGGCGATGCGGGGCGCAAAACCGGCATCGGGCGTCGCGGCGCCCTCAGGCCCGCCATAGGCATGGCTCGATGCCGCGAGATAGGCCTGGCCAAGCTCGGCGCGCGTCGCCCAGTCGCCATCGAGCGCCCGGTCGGCCATGGCCGCGCCATAGCGGCCCGGCGCTGCCCCAAAAATCCGCGCGGGCGCCTCGCCGCGGCGGCGTGCGGCGGCGGGTTCGTTCCAGTCGTCGCTTTCGTCGAGCGCGGCGACGGCCCGGCCGGCGGCGTCGAGCTGGGCGATTTGGCTCGGAAACGTATCGCGAAAGGCGCCCGAGATCCGTACCGTCACGTCCAGCCGTGGATGCGCCAGCTTGGGTTGCGGCGTGATCGCGAAGCCGGTGACGCGGGTCGAGGCGTCGTCCCAGAGCGGCGTGACGCCCATCAGAGCCAACGCATGCGCGATATCCTCGCCGCCCGAGCGCAGGGTTGGGGAGGCCCAAAGGTC
Source organism: Allobosea sp. P1_B10 (assembly GCF_056406735.1). Classification (NCBI taxonomy): domain Bacteria; kingdom Pseudomonadati; phylum Pseudomonadota; class Alphaproteobacteria; order Hyphomicrobiales; family Alloboseaceae; genus Allobosea; species Allobosea sp. P1_B10. Next base: position 548,579 of record NZ_JBFTZP010000003.1, read on the forward strand.
CATCACGATCCGGCGCGGATAGTCGCCGTGATCCTGGAGATGCCGCGCGATCACGGCCTGCGCCGCCAGCGCCCCCAATCGCGCCGCGGCCCGTGTCGGGATCGCGCGCGGATCGAGTGTAGAGAGGTTGCGCCCGGTCGGCAGCACGTCGAGCCGGCCGCGATGCGGCGAACCGGCGGGACCCGGCGGAATGAAGCGACCGTCCAGCGCGCGCAGCAGGTTCGTGCGCTCGGCCAGCGACGAGACCCGATCGTGCGCCGCGTGCCCAAAAACGTGAAGGCCGTCGCGAAAAGGCAGCTCGGTGATGTCGCAGAGCTGCGCGTCGAGCCGGGTCAGCGCCTCGCTCATGTCGAGATCGGGCGTGACGCCGCAGGCCTGCGCCAGCCCGCTCGCCTGCGCACGGTCGCGGATCTCGCTGGCGACGATCGCGGCGCGGCGCGGGTCCATCAGCTGCGCCTGCTGGAACTCCTCGACGAGATCGCGCAGCAGCGCGACTTCACCGCCAGCGCCCGTGTCCGCCAACTGCGGCGGCAGATGGCCGAGCGTGATCGCCGAAAGCCGACGCTTGGCGGGCGCGGCCTCGCCGGGATCGTCGACCACATAGGGGTAGATCACCGGCAGGCCCTGCGTGATCAGGCGCGGCCAGCAGGCGGCCGAGAGCGCAACGGCCTTGCCCGGCAGCCATTCCGTCGTGCCATGCGTGCCGAGATGGATCAGCGCGTCGACGCCAAGCACCGCGCGCAGGCCGCAATAGAAGGCGAGATAGGCGTGGCCGGGCGGTGCGTCGGGATCGTGATAGCGGGCCTTGCGGTCGGGACTGGGATCGCGCGGCGGCTGCAGGGCGATGATGAGATGGCCGTCGGCGACGATGCGGAAGCGGAAGGCGCCGTCAGCGAAGGCGGCGTCTGTCTCCGGCCCACCATGGGCTGCGTGGAGGGCGTCGCGGGCGCCGGAAGAGATGGTCGCGAGCCAGGCCTTGTAGGTCGCGAGCGAGACCGCGAAATCGGCCGGGCCGGCAGTGAGCGCCTGCATCAACCGCTGGCCGTCGCCGTCATTGCGAGCGGAGCGAAGCAATCCAGCGTCGAGGGGGGCATCCAGGATTGCTTCGCTCCGCTCGCAATGACGAGGGGAGATGGCGTATCCCGCCTCCGTCAGCAATTCGCGGATGGTCAGCACGCTCGCCGGGGTATCGAGGCCGACCGCGAAGCCGGCGCGGCCGCCGCGAGCGGGATAGTCCGACATCACCAAAGCGAGCTTGCGCTGTGCGGGCGGCTTGGCGGCAAGCGCGATCCAGCCCGAGGCGAGATCGGCCAATGCCGCAATGCCGTCAGCTTCGGGCACCAGGTGGCGAGCCGCCAATCCCGTCGCGGCGTCGGCGGTTTCCGCCTTGAAGGCCACGGGGATGGCCCCGAGCCGTCCGTCGAACTCCGGCAGCGCCACCTGCATGGCGAGGTCGACAGCTGACAGTCCGCGTGGCGACGCCTCCCAAGCCTCGCGGGCGCTGCCGACCGGGACAGCCTGGAGCACCGGACAGTCAGCGGCGTCGAGTACGAAATCCGCACCGTCGCGGGCCGAGAAGGCGGTGGTCGTGATCATGAGCGCAGGCTTGCGGGCCGCGATCAGGGCGACAAGTTCGCTGGCGACAGCGGGGTCCTTCAGGCTGGTGAGGGCTAGAACCAATGGCGCGTGGCCGCGTGCCGCGAGCGCCGCAGCGATGGCCTCGCCCATGGCGGTATCGCCTGCGCTGACGCCCGAGCGGTAGACGAGGACGGGAATGAGAGCCCGATCGGAGGGGAGTTTGGCCAGGGCCTCGCACCACGGGAGAGGGGTGGCGGCTTCCCCGAGAGCAAAAAGGGCGGGGAGCGGGATGGGTGGCGTCGCGTCGCTTGCATGGGTGTCGTCGCCTCCAATCGCGCCGGCCACGAGCGCCAGCAGGCGCCGCATATTTTCGGCCCCGCCTCCCGCATGGAAGTAGCCGAGCAACTCGCTTGCCAGCGCTGGAGCAACCGTGCCGTACGCCGCCAGCCGGTCATCGGGCCGATCGTCGCCCGGCAGCACCGCGAGCGCCACGCCTTCGCGCCGGCAGGCCTGTGCCAGCTGCTCGACGCCATAGCGCCAATAGTCGAGCCCGCCGAGGCAGCGCACCAGCACGAACCGGCTTTTCGCCACCGTCGTCTCGATCAGGACATCGACCGAGAGCGGATGCTTGAGCTGGCGCAGCGACGCCAGCCTCACGCTGAGGCCATTGCCCTCCGCGGCCGCTGCCAGCGCCGACAGGTCGCTGTCGGCAAAGGACAAGACCAGCACATCTCCCGGCGGCAAGGCGAGGTCGACGGCGTCTTCGCCGTCGTCGAGCCTGATCTCGCTGGTCGGGAGGAGGTGCATGGTCGGCTCAGCCCGCGAGAGCCGCTTCGACCCCGGCGCGGTCAAATCCCTTGAGGCCGATCACGACGAGCCGGCCGTTGCGGGCTTCACCCTCGGCCCAGGCGCGGTCGAAATGATGACCGATACGCCGGCCGACGCCCTGCACGACGAGCCGCATCGGCTTGCCCGGCACGGCGGCAAAGCCCTTGAGGCGTAGCACGCCCTCGGCTTCGGCGGCCTTCGCGACGCGCGCCGACAGCACCTCGGGCGAAAGCCCTTCCGGCAGCGGCAGGGAGACCGAGTCGAAATCGTCGTGATCGTGATCCTCGCCCTCGCCGTGATGCGAGGGGCGGCCAGCGAGATCGTCCTCTGCTGCTGCTGAGAGCCCGATCACCAGCGCCGGCTCGACCTTGCCATGGCTGGTCTCGACGATCTTGATCGCCTTTGGCAGGTGCGCGGCGATCTCGGCCTTGACCCGCGCGCGGCCGGCTTCGTCGACGAGATCGCTCTTGTTGAGCAGGATCAGGTCGGCGCAGAGGATCTGGTCCTCAAAAACCTCCTCGAGCGGGTTGTCGTGTTCGACCGAAGCATCCTGAGCGCGCTGCGCAGCCAGCGCCTCGGGATCGTCGGCGAACTGGCCCTCGGCCACCGCCGGCCCGTCGACGACCGCGATCACGCCGTCGACGGTGACCCTGCTGCGGATCGCCGGCCAGTTGAAGGCGGTGACGAGCGGCTTGGGCAAAGCGAGGCCCGAGGTCTCGATCAGGATGTGTTCGGGCGGATTGGGGCGGTTCAGCAGCTTTTCGAGCGCCGGCACGAAATCATCGGCCACCGTGCAGCAGATGCAGCCATTGGGCAGCTCGACGACATCCTCGTCGCTGCAGCCGGCGATGCCGCAGCCCTTGAGGAATTCGCCGTCGAAGCCGAGATCGCCGAACTCGTTGACCAGCACGGCCAGGCGTTTGCCGCCGGCATTTTCGAGCAGGTGACGGACGAGCGTGGTCTTTCCGGCCCCCAGAAAGCCGGTGACGATGGTGCAGGGCACTTTGGCGAGGGTCGCGGTCATGATGTCGATCCTTGTTCGCGCGGCGGCATCGGCGGCACGCGCGCGACCACGCCCTTGCGGAAGCAGGCGGGTCGTTCTTTCCAGGGAATGATGCCGTTGGCGCTGGCGGCAAAACGCTGCGCGGCGTCGACGATATCGTCGAGATGGGTTTGGCTATCGAGGTCGCCGATCAGGTAGGTCCATTTGCCGTCGGCGACGAAGGCGAGCGTGCAGGGCCGCTTGCAGACCGACAGGCATTCGACGGCCTGCACGGTGATGCCGTCGGACGCTTCGAGGCGTTCGCTCAGCGCCGTGGCGAGGCCGAGGCCTGGCTGGTCATAGCCCTCTGCCAGGTCTTCGCGCACGCGTCGGCAGACGGTGCAGACATGGATGGTCAGGTCGTGTCGCGACATGGGTCGCCTCCCTCGCGAAACCCAGGGCAACCGGGTACCGGTCGCCGGGGCATGCGAGCGCAAAAGGGGTCGAGCGCGCTCCGCCTCGGGAGCGCGCGAGGCGTCAGGCCCTGGCTGCGCGACGTGTCGCCCAGGGCCAGAGCACGCCGACGGCCAGGCCCGTGACCAGCCAGAGCGCGGCCTGCACCACCAGCGAAAGTGCCGTGAAATGCGCCGCGATCTCGGCTGGAACCTTGCTTTCGGGCGCGACCGGATGCGGTGCGCCGATCACATGCGGGGCGACGATGGCGAGCACGGCGAGCGCCCTGAGCCAGGGCGCATCCATGCGCAGGAAGACGAACAGCCCGCCTGCGGTGGCCAGCGCCGTCGCGATCCACCAGATCTGTCGATGCAGGAGTTCAGCAGCAGCGCTGCCAGGCAGTTCCGGCGCCAGGCCTGCCGCAGGCATCAGCCCGAAGGCGAGAAAGCCGCAAGCGGCCCAGACAAGCGCCCGCCGGTCATCGATCGTCTCGTTGGCCGCGATCATGCCGCCGAGTAGCAGCCCCGCGAACCCGATCGCGGTGGCGACGGTGACCAGAGCGGTGAAGGCGGCGCGCTGGAAACCGTCCTGCGGCTTCCATTCGGCATGCTCATGGCCGGGCGCATCTCGGCCGGGGCCATGGGCCAGGATGATGCGAGCCTCGCCCGCAAAGATCTGCCCGCCGAAAGCGGCATGGGAGGGCGCCTGCGCCCGCATCGCCGTCTCATAGCTTTCTGCCTTGAGGATCAGCGGTGTGGTGGTGACGTGCTGGAGCGCGGCGATGATGAGCCCAGCCAGAAGCCCGGCCAGAAGACTGACCGTGAGTACGCGATTGACCATGACAATCCCCTCAATGGCAGGGGAAGGCGATGGCGTGGCGCGTATCGTGGGCGGCGTTGTGAACGCTGCTCGAATGCGCGAAGCCGACCGTGAAGATCAGTACGCTGCCGAGCAGCAGGGCGGTGATGGCGGCTTTGGCGCGTTCCGAGACGCTGGCCTGGGCCTGGATCGAGGTGGTTGTATTCATACTGGTCTCCTGGCCGCCCCGCCGGCGCCCTGTTGGATTGCGGATCTGATGACGGCAGGTCTCCTGGCTCGCGGATCAAGACATCTTGCGCCGCCTTCCCGGGATCGCTCCCAGTGGCAGATGGCGAAAGACTCACCGCTTACAGTTGCGGGGGCAGCCGCGGTATCGCACCGCGTTCCCTTTTCACCCCGTCTCCGGGGCACCGTCGGTTGCGAGTATTAGCCATGCGGGCTGTGCTGTGCAATGGACCGGCGCATAATCCCTGGCAGCAGATGATGGCGGGCGCTTTGGCATTTTCTGATCTCACCCTCGTCCTCGGTGGCGCACGCTCCGGCAAGAGCCGCTATGCCGAGGCGCTGATCGAGGCGCAGCCCGCGCCCTGGACCTATATCGCGACCGCGCAGGCCTATGATGACGAGATGGCCGCGCGCATCGCCGAGCATCGCGCCAGGCGCTCGGACGACTGGGTCACGCGCGATGCCCCGCTTGCCCTGCCGGACGCGATCCGCGCGGTCGCGCCCGGGCAGCCGATCCTGGTCGACTGCCTGACGCTCTGGCTGACCAACCTGATCCTGGCTGAGCATGACACGGGCGAGGCCGGCCGCGAGCTGATCGCCGCCTGCAAGGCGGCCTCGGCGCCCATCGTGCTGGTCTCCAACGAGGTCGGTCTCGGCATCGTCCCCGACAATGCGCTGGCCCGCAGATTCCGCGACGAGGCCGGGCGTCTCCACCAGAACCTTGCGGCGCAGGCGGCCAGCGTGGTCTTCATGGTCGCGGGGCTGCCGATGAAGGTGAAATGATGGGCAACGACGAGGACGCCGCGCGTCACAAGGCCAAGATGAAAAAGCGCAAGGCGGTGCAGGACGCCGAGGTGGCGGCCAAGACGATCGAGAAGGGCCTGCTGATCGTCAACACCGGTCCCGGCAAGGGCAAGTCGACGGCGGCCTTCGGGCTGATGCTGCGCGCGCTCGGCCATGGCTGGCGCGTCGGCGTGGTGCAATTCATCAAGGGCGCCTGGGAGACCGGCGAGCGCAAAGCGCTCGGGGCCTTCGGCGACCAGATCGTCTGGCACAGCATGGGTGAGGGCTTTACCTGGGAGACGCAGGACAAGGCGCGTGACATCGCCGCCGCGACCCGCGCCTTCGAGAAGGCCAAAGAGCTGATGGCCGACGAGACGATCCGGCTGGTCGTGCTCGACGAGCTCAACATAGCCCTGCGCTACGATTACCTGCCGTTGGCCGAGGTGGTGGCGGTGCTCAGCGCCCGCCGCAGCGACCTGCACATCGTCGTCACCGGCCGCAACGCCAAGCCGGAGCTGATCGAGGCCGCCGATCTCGTCACCGAGATGACGCTGGTGAAGCACCATTTCGCGGCCGGCGTGAAGGCGCAGGTCGGGATCGAGTTCTGAGCCTCAGGCCAGCAACGCGATCGCCGTGCCGAGTGCGGCAAACCCCCAGAGCAGCAAGCAGGCCGTGCGGTAGAGCCTCAGGGCCCGCCTGATATCGCCGGCATTGGCCTGCGCGCGACCGTCGCCCATCCAGCCATCCTCGACGCGCACGGCCCCGTAGATGCGTGGCCCCGCCAGCCGGAGACCCAGCGCTCCAGCCATGGCGGCCTCGGGCCAGCCGGCATTGGGCGAGCGGTGCTGGCCCGCATCGCGCCGGACCGCGCGCGCCGCACCGGCGGCATCCGCCTCGCGGTCGAGTGAGGCGGCGGCGATCAGCAGCAGCGCGGTCAGCCGGGATGCCGGCAGGTTGACGAGATCGTCGAGCCGCGCCGAGGCCCAGCCGAAGGCGAGATGGCGCGGCGTCTTGTGGCCGATCATCGAATCGGCGGTATTGATCGCCTTGTAGAGCGCGATCCCCGGCAAGCCGCCGACGCCGAGCCAGAATGCGGGCGCCACGATGCCGTCCGAAAAATTCTCCGACAGGCTCTCGATCGCGGCGCGCGCCACGCCGGCCTCGTCGAGAACCTCGGGGTTACGGCCGACGATCATCGAGACTGCCTTGCGCCCCTCGTCGAGCCCGCCTTGCTCGAGCCCGGACGCGACGCGCGCGACATGCTCGTGCAGGCTGCGCTGTGCGAGTAGCGTCGAGGCCATGACCGCCAAGGGCAGCAGGCCGAGCGGGCCGAGCATCCGGCACAGCGCACTCAGCGCGAGCGCGACCCCGAGCGTGACCGCCAGCAGGATGGCGAGCGCGCCGACACCCGCCGCCTTGCGCCATGCGAAAGAGGCCTGCTCGCGATTGAAGCTGCGATCGAGCAGGCCGATCAGCGCGCCGAGCCAGGTGACGGGATGGCCGATCCCCGCATACAAGCGCGTGGGATAGCCGAGCGCAGCCTCGATCACGAGCGCGGCGAGCAGCAAGGGCAGGGTCTCGGATGGGCTCATGCGGTGCGGGGACGATTCATGGTTTCAGGCGAAATCTGGCACGGCGGCGATCTCGCCAAGGCGCAGGCGCTGTTTCCCGACGCGCCAAAACCCTGGATCGATCTCTCCACCGGGATCAATCCCGTCTCCTACCCGCTCCCGCCGCTGCCGTTAAGCCTGTGGCAGCGTCTTCCCAGCGCCGCGGACGAGGCTGCCTTACTGAGCGCGGCGCGCACGGCCTACCGGGTGCCTGAGCTTGCCGGCATCGTCGCCGCGCCGGGCACGCAGATCCTGATCGAACTGCTGCCGCGAATTGCGCCGCCGGGATCCGTCGCTGTGCTGGGGCCGACCTATGCCGAGCACGAGGCCTCCTGGCGCAAGGCCGAGCGGGACGTCCGGGCGATCCGCGACCTCGACGATATCGGCGACGCCAGGGTGGTTGTGCTGGTCAACCCCAATAACCCCGACGGCCGCGTCGTCTCGGTTGATCGTCTCGTGAAGCTCGCCGCGACACTGGCCGCCCGCAACGGCCTGCTGGTGGTCGACGAGGCCTTTGCCGATTTCACGCCGGCCATGAGCCTTGTGCCCGCGCTGCCCGCCAGCACGATGGTGCTGCGTTCCTTCGGCAAGACCTTTGGGCTCGCGGGTTTGCGAGTAGGCTTTGCCGTCGGCGCGGCGGAGCTGACGGCACGGATACGCGCTGCGCTTGGGCCCTGGGCGGTGGCCGGGCCGGCACTGGCGATTGCAGCTCGGGCGCTCGCGGACGATGCGTGGCTGGCCGGTGCGGCGCAGCAAAGCAGCGATGGCGCCGCGCGCCTCGATGCTGCGCTTGCCGCGCATGGCAGGATCGTTGGCGGCACCGCGCTGTTTCGCTTGCTCGAAAGCCATCAGGCGCCGGCGCTCTTCGCCCATCTCGGTCACCACGGCATCTATGTCCGGCACTTCCAGCATGACGTGACATGGCTGCGCTTCGGCCTCCCAGGCGATGCCGCCGCCTGGGCCCGGCTGGACGCTGCACTGGATGCCTTCGCCCCCGCGGCCGCATGAGACTTGCATGCGCGCAGCGCCGGGACAGCGCGAGCCCGTGCCGATACAGTCCCGCGCCCTGACATGCCGAGGAATCAGACGCCCATGCCAAACCTGCCCGCCGAGAAGGACCTGACGGTCGGTTTCGCCCACCAAGCCTACGACCTGCAGGCTGAATTCGAGACGCGCGGTTTCAAGACCAACAACGTCACGGTCCGCTCGGTCGACGAACTCAAGGCGCGCGCGAGCGAGTTCGACGTGCTCGTCGTCTCGATGCTCTGGCGCAACGAGGTCATCCCCACGGCCTCGCGCCTGCGCTTCATCCAGTCGGTCAGCGCCGGCACGGACCAGTTCGACAAGGCGGCCCTGGCCGCGGCAGGCGTTCGTCTCGCCAGCGCCCAAGGCGGCAATGAGCGCGCCGTCTCCGAACATGCCATGGCCCTGATGCTGGGCCTGACGCGCCAGCTCCACCTCGCCCGCGACCACCAGACCGCCAAGCATTGGCGCCCGATGATCGCCGACCGCACCGTTCGCGAGGACGAACTCGGTGGCAAGACGCTCGTCATCGTCGGCCTCGGTCGCATCGGCCTGCGGTTGGCCGCTCTGGCCTCGGCCTTCGGCATGCGCGTCATCGGCGTGCGCCGCCAGACGCAGCCCCAGCCCAATGTCGAGACCATCTTGCCGCCCGATCGCCTGCTCGAGGCCATGGCCCAGGCTGATATCGTCGCGCTGTGCTGCCCGCTGACCCCCGAGACCGAGGGCCTGATCGACGCGCGGGCGCTGGCCGCGATGAAGCCGACCGCCCTGCTGGTCAATGTCGCGCGCGGAAAAGTCGTCGATGAGGAGGCGCTGATTGCCTGCCTCCGGGAGGGCCGCATTGCCGGCGCCGGTCTCGACTGCTTCCATGAGGAGCCGATGCCGCCAACCTCGCCGCTCTGGGGCATGCCGCAGGTCATCGTGACACCGCACAGCGCAGGCGAGACCCGCTTCTATGAGGCCAACATCATCGATCTCCTGAGCGAAAATCTCGGCCGTCTGTTGAAGGGCGAGACCGAGCTGCGCAACCAGATCGTCTGAGCCTTCCACACGAGGAGAGCCGTCATCCCGGGCGACCGCACGGAACCCGGGATGACGGCGAGCATTGGAAGAAGTCGCGCCAACGGAGCGGGCTGTCGCCTTCGGGCCTTAGGGCCGCGGGCTGTGCTCGCGCCACCAGCGTCGGACGTCGTCGCGCAGCGCGATCGCGGATCGGTAGGCCGAGCTGGTCCTGATCCAGGCCAGCGCCGTGTCGCGCAGGCGGGCCAGCAGCGTCATCGTCCAGTTCAGCCAGCCATAGGTCAGCAGCTTGTCACGGCCTGCATGGTAGATACGCTCGACGACGATGAAGCTGAACAGATGGGCGACGCCCAACATGATGATCCCCGCCTTGACGCGTCCGTCCGCGATCAGGAACAGCCCGCCGATCTTCGCGGGCTCGGCGATCGCGAAGGGGATGGCGAGCAGCAACAGAATGCCCAGTCGCGGCATCCGCGCGATCGCCAACTCCATGCGCGCGACGATCCGCAGCGACGCGATCGCGTCGACCAACGGCCGGTAGAGCGGTCTCAGCAGCTCGTCGAAGAGCACGAGGGCCGTCAGCAGACCCTTGAGTATAGCCAGCAGAATACGCGAAAGCATCGGGCGTTCGGGAGAAGGCATGGGCGGATCCATATCGGCCGACGGATGAGGCGCGACACTAGCGGGAATATCAGCGCGAATGTCACGGCCTGCGCCGTTCGGTCATTCCAGGGCAGGCCGCAGTCTGCCCTGGAATGACAGATCTAGAGTGCGCCTCCACGAGCATCCTCGAGCACCATTTGCGCGCCCTTCTCGGCGATCATCATGGTCGGGTTGGCGGTGTTGCCCGATGTGATGGTGGGCATCACCGAGGCGTCGATGACGCGCAGGCCCCTGATGCCGCGCACCCGCAGCCGCTCGTCAAGCACTGCCATCGGGTCATCCTCACGGCCCATCTTGGCGGTGCCGACCGGGTGGAAGATCGTCGTGCCGAGCGTCTCGGCTGCCTGCAACAGCGCCTCGTCGGTGGTCGCCTGCGGGCCGGGGCTGTGCTCGTGGGGCCTGAACCGGGCGAGGGCGGCCTGGGCCACAATCTTGCGGGCAAGCTTGAGCGCATCGACCGCAACGCGCTTGTCCTCGTCGGTGTCGAGGTAGTTCGGCGAGATAGCCGGCGCATCCGCCGCCTTCGGGCTCTTCAGGTGGACGCTGCCGCGGCTCGACGGGCGCAGATTGCAGACGCTCGCCGTAAACGCGCCGAAGGGGTGCAGCCCGTCTCCCCATTTGTCGAGCGAGAGCGGCTGGAAATGGAATTGCAGGTTGGCGGTGGCGTAGTCCGGCGATGATTTCGCGAAGGCACCCATCTGCGAGGGAGCCATGGTCAGCGGGCCCGTGCGTCGCGCGGCATATTCGAGCGCCATCAGCGGCCGGCGCCAGAGCTTGGCGTAGTCGCTGTTGAGCGTGCGCACCCCTTCGACCTTGTAGACGGGCCGGATCTGCAGGTGGTCCTGGAGGTTCTCGCCGACGCCGGGCAGGTCGCGCAGCGTGTCGAGACCCAGAGCCTGAAGGCGTTCGCCATTGCCGATGCCGGAGCGTTCGAGCAGGGCAGGCGAACCAACCGCGCCGGCGCTGACGATGACCTCGCCGCTGACATCGACGCGGAGTTGCTCGTCGCCATGTGAGAATTCCACAGCTGTCGCACGGCCGTCCTCGACCACGACGCGCTCGACCAGGACCCGCATCTCCAGCCGGAGGTTGTCGCGGGCATCGATGACCGGCTTCAGGAAGCTGTTGAAGGCGCTGACGCGCAGGCCGCGCTTCTGGTTGACCTGGAAATAGGCCGAGCCCTCGTTGTCGCCGGTGTTGAAGTCCTCGATCTTGGCGATCCCCGCCGCCTCGGCGGCGTCGCGGACGGCGTCGAGGATGTCCCAGCGCACGCGCGGATGCTCGACGCGCCATTCCCCGCCGGAACGATGCTTGCCGTTGGGGCCGGGCGCGACATGGTCCTCGTGCCTGAGGAAATAGGGCAGGACATCGTCCCAGCCCCAGCCGGTCAGGCCACGCTGGCGCCAGCCGTCATAGTCGGCCGCCTGGCCGCGCATATAGATCATCGCGTTGATGGCGGAGCAGCCGCCGACGACCTTGCCGCGGGGGTAAGCCAGCTCGCGCCCGCCGAGTCCGGCCTGCGGCTCAGTCTTGAACAGCCAGTCGGCGCGCGGATTGCCGATGGCGTAGAGATAGCCGACCGGGATGTGAAACCAGAGCCAGTCGTCGCGACCGCCCGCCTCGAGGACCAGCACCTTGGTCTCAGGGTTTGCCGAAAGGCGGTTCGCGATCACGCTGCCGGCCGAGCCCGCCCCGATCACGACATAGTCGAAGCTTCCGATGGTCCTGCGAGGCGACATGGCGTTTCCGAATGCTGTGGCGGGCGCGGTCCCGCTCTCTGGAACCCAGCGTTAATCACAGTGTCGGTTGGCAGCAATGCTGCATGCATGATTGCGCGTGCCAATATCCGCACTAGCATGTTGCAAACGACAGGGGTTGATTTGATGGCGTATCGCGCGGCTGTCGGCAGGCAAAGCCATGTCTTCGCCGATCTCAAGACGCTGCTGGCGAAAGCGACACCTCTCCGGTCCGGAGACGTGCTGGCAGGGCTCGCCGCTTCCAGCATGGAGGAGATGATGGCGGCCCGGATCGCGCTCGCCGACCTGCCGCTGCGGACCTTCCTCGACGAGGCCCTGATCCCCTATGAGGCGGACGAGGTCACCCGGTTGATCGTCGACAGCCACGACGCCGCCGCATTCGCCGTGGTCGGGTCGCTGACGGTCGGCGAATTCCGCGACTGGCTCTGCTCCGACAAAGCGACCGCCGAGGTGCTGGCGAAACTTGCGCCCGGCATCACGCCTGAGATGGCCGCGGCGGTTTCGAAACTGATGCGCAACCAGGATCTCATCCTCGTCGCGAAGAAGTGCCGCGTCGTGACGAAGTTTCGCAACACGATCGGCCTTGCCGGCACCATGGCGGTCAGGCTCCAGCCCAACCACCCCACCGACGATGCCGCCGGCATCCTGGCCTCGACCATCGACGGGCTGAGTTATGGCTGCGGTGATGCCGTAATCGGCATCAACCCGGCCTCCGACAGTCTCGGCACGATCGGCGAGATGCTGCGCCTGCTCGACGCGGTGATCACGCGCTTCGACATCCCGACGCAAGCCTGCGTGCTCACGCATGTCACGAGCTCCATCGCCCTGATCGATCAGGGCGCGCCGGTCGATCTCGTCTTCCAGTCAGTCGCGGGAACCCAGGCGGCAAACGCCTCCTTCGGCGTCACGCTGGCGCTGCTTCAGGAAGGGCTGGAGGCCGGCCGTTCGCTGAATCGCGGAACAGTCGGCGACAACGTCATGTATTTCGAAACCGGGCAGGGCGCGGCTCTCTCGGCGAATGCCCATCACGGCGTCGACCAGCAGACGGTCGAGGCCCGTGCCTATGCGGTGGCGCGCGCCTATGAGCCGCTCTTGGTCAACACGGTCGTCGGCTTCATCGGCCCGGAATATCTCTATGACGGCAAGCAGATCATCCGCGCCGGCCTGGAGGATCATTTTTGCGGAAAACTGCTCGGCGTCCCGATGGGTTGCGACATCTGCTACACCAACCATGCCGAGGCCGACCAGGACGACATGGACACGCTGCTGACGTTGCTCGGGACGGCGGGCGTCAGCTTCATCATGGGTATTCCCGGCGCCGATGATGTCATGCTGAACTACCAGTCGACCTCCTTCCACGACCAGCTCTACATCCGCGAGGTGCTCGGCCTGCGCCGAGCGCCCGAATTCGAGGCCTGGCTTGAGAGAATGGACATCACCGATGCTGCCGGCCGCCTGGCAGCGGGGCAGGGCGGGCAGGTTCTGCTCAGCGCCATGCAGGATCGCGCGGCATGAACGGAGGCAATGACGGCGGCAACCCGCTCTCACCGGCGCAACGCTGGGAGCAACTCGCGACGCTGACCCCGGCGCGCATCGCGCTCGGCCGCTCGGGAGCCTCGCTGCCGACCCGCGAGGTGCTGCGCTTTGGCCTCGCGCATGCCCAGGCCCGCGACGCCGTGCACGAGCCGTTCCGTGCTGCTGAGGTCGCGGCGGCCCTCGGCGGTCTATCGCTTGAGACGATCCAGGTAGCGAGCGCGGCGCGCACCCGCCAGGACTATCTGCGTCGTCCCGATCTCGGGCGCGGCCTATCGCCTGAAAGCCGCGAGGCCCTGGCAGCGCTGCGTGGGAACCATGACCTCGCGATCATCGTCGCCGACGGTCTGTCCTCCACGGCCGTGCACCAGAACGCCGTGCGCTTCGTCGAGGCCCTGCTGCCGCATCTGGAACGCCATCAGCGCAGCCTTGCGCCCATCGTGATCGCCTCGCAGGCACGCGTTGCGCTGGGCGATGAAGCCGCGCACGCGCTCGGTGCCCGAATGGCTCTGGTGCTGGTCGGCGAGCGTCCCGGCCTGTCCTCGCCGGATTCGCTGGGCGCCTACCTGACATTTGAGCCGCGACCCGGGCTGACGGATGCAGCGCGCAACTGCGTCTCGAACATTCGCCCCGGGGGGCTGTCGTTCCCCGCAGCGGCGTGCAAACTCGGCTGGCTGATCGATCAGGCTTTCGCCCGCTCGCTAAGCGGCGTCGAACTCAAGGACGAGAGCGGCGTCGCGCTTGAGCCACCTGCGGACAAGCACTCTATCGGTAGAATATAGCAGGCCGCCGAAACGGCTCGAAATGGCCTCAAAGCGGTGTTCGTTTGCGTGTCTGATCCTGCGGCCAAGTTGACAAGCCAGCCCCTGTTCCTTCAAGCCACGCAATTCTTTCCAACGCCGTGATACCGGCGCTGGCATGTCCCACGAATGCAGTGCGAGCCACGAGATGTCTGATCTGATTGTCCCGGTGATCATCTGCGGTGGCGCGGGCTCGCGGCTCTGGCCGGCTTCACGCGAGGCCTTTCCGAAGCAGTTCATCGCGCTTCTGGGCGAGCAGTCGATGTTCCAGAAGACGCTCTCGCGCGTCAAAGGCGCAGATTTCACCGCGCCCGTGATCGTCACGCACGACGATTTTCGCTTTCTCGTGGCGAGCCAGATGCTCGCCATGGGCATGCAGGGCGACATGCTGCTCGAGCCGATGCGGCGCGATTCCGGCCCTGCCATTGCGGCGGCCGCGGCCTTCGTGCAGGCAAACCATCCCGGTGCGAGCATGATGGTCCTGGCATCCGACCATCTGGTGCTTGACGAGCCGGCCTTCCAGGCGGCGATCCGTACCGGCGCAGGCGCCGCCAAGGCCGGGCGTATCGTCACCTTCGGAATGATCCCCGATCAACCCGCAACCGGCTACGGCTATATCCAGCCGACCGCGTCCGAGGGCGCCGTGCGGACGGTCGAGCGCTTCGTCGAGAAGCCCGATGCCGACACGGCGGCGCGCTACATCGCCGAGGGCTATCTCTGGAACAGCGGCATGTTCCTGTTCCGCGCCGATGCCTTCCTGGCCGAACTCGGCCGTTTCGAGCCCGAAATCGTCAAGGCAGCAACTGATGCCGTCGCCCTGGCACAAACGGATATCGGCTTCGTCCGCCTCGACGCCGCCGCCTTCGAGAGCGCGCCGAAGAAGTCGGTCGACTATGCGCTGATGGAGAAGACCACGCTCGCCAGCGTCGTGCCGGCTTCGTTCGGCTGGTCCGATGTCGGCAACTGGTCGAGCGTCTGGGAGGCCTCGCCACGCGACGACAAGGGCAATGTCGCCAGCGGCGAGGTGGAGCTTTTCGACAGCACCAACTGCTACGTCCAGACCAGCGGCCCTCTGACCGTGCTGATCGGCATGGAGGACGCCGTGGTCGTCGTCGAGGACGATGCCGTGATGGTGACCCATCGCAGCCGGGCCGAGGCCGTCAAGGGCGCCTTCGAGACGCTCAAGCGCGCCTCCCATCCCAGCGTGATCTCGTCGCGCCGTGTCTACCGGCCCTGGGGCTATTACCAGACGCTCGATCTGGGCGAGCGCTTCCAGGTCAAGCGCATCCTGGTCGATCCCGGCCAGAAGCTATCGCTGCAGAGCCATCACCACCGCGCCGAGCACTGGGTCGTGGTCCAGGGCACGGCGATCGTGACCCGCGACAAGGAAGAGGTTCTGCTGCGGGAGAACGAGTCGATCTACCTGCCGCTCGGCTGCGTCCATCGCCTCGTCAACCCCGGAAAGATCCCGCTCGAGATCATCGAGGTCCAGTCCGGCAGCTATCTTGGCGAGGACGATATCGTCCGCTACGAGGACATCTACGCCCGAGTGTGATGGCGTTGGGGCAGCAGTTGATGCCCCCGGCGGCCATCCCCTTGCCCTGGCGGCCGGTTTCCACTACATCGCCCCTGTCCGAAGGGCCGTGATCCCATCACCGCCGGGGGCAGCCGTCATGGCTTGCTCCCGCGTCGTGTTGGAGACGGATCGTTCGGATACGGATCTGAATCGGCGGCAAAGCGCCGTCCGTTCCAGCCCAGACGCTTCATGCGCGGGCGGAAGCGGGCAGGCCTCTCGCGAGGCGCCGACGGTGACGACCCGGATCGCAGCACTAACCCAAGTAGCGCTTGCCGGTTCGAGCGGAGACGCAGCCGGCGTCAGGAGAATACATGTCAGCGGTTGATTTTAATTCGGGTCGCGAAGATTTCGCGTCCCTTCTCGAGGAATCCTTCGGCCAGAACGAAGCCCTCGAAGGTTCGGTCATCAAGGGCATCGTCGTCGCCATCGAGAAGGACATGGCGATCATCGATGTCGGCTTGAAGACCGAAGGGCGCGTCGCGCTCAAGGAATTCAACGGCCCCGGCCGTGACCAGGACATCAAGGTCGGCGACGAGGTCGAGGTCTATCTGGACCGGATCGAAAACGCGCTCGGCGAAGCCGTCATCTCGCGCGACAAGGCTCGCCGCGAGGAGAGCTGGGTCAAGCTCGAGAAGGCCTTCGAGGCCCGCGAGAAGGTCTCCGGCGTTATCTTCAACACCGTCAAGGGTGGTTACACCGTTGACCTCGACGGCGCCGTGGCCTTCCTGCCGCGTTCGCAGGTCGACATCCGCCCGATCCGCGACGTCGGCCCGCTCATGGGTCAGCCGCAGCCCTTCGAGATCCTCAAGATGGATCGTCGCCGCGGCAACATCGTCGTGTCGCGTCGCACCGTGCTCGAAGAGACCCGCGCCGAGGCTCGCTCCGAGCTCGTGGCTTCGCTCGAAGAGGGCCAGGTCATCGACGGCGTCGTCAAGAACATCACCGAATACGGTGCGTTCGTTGACCTCGGCGGCATCGACGGCCTGCTGCACGTCACCGACATGGCCTGGCGCCGCGTCAACCATCCGTCCGAGGTTGTGACCATCGGCCAGACGGTCAAGGTCAAGATCATCAAGATCAACCAGGACACGCACCGCATCTCGCTCGGCATCAAGCAGCTGCTTGCTGATCCGTGGGATGGCATTGCCGCCCGTTACCCCGTCGGTGCGCGCCTCAAGGGTCGCGTCACCAACATCACGGACTACGGCGCGTTCGTCGAAGTGGAGCCGGGCATCGAAGGCCTCATCCACGTCTCCGAGATGTCTTGGACCAAGAAGAACGTCCACCCCGGCAAGATCGTGTCGACCTCGCAGGAAGTCGACGTCGCGATCCTCGAGGTCGATCAGGTCAAGCGCCGCATCTCGCTGGGTCTCAAGCAGACCCTGCGCAACCCCTGGGAGGTCTTCGCGGAGACCCATCCGAGCGGTGCGGTCGTCGAAGGCGAAGTCAAGAACAAGACCGAATTCGGCCTGTTCCTGGGTCTCGAAGGCGACATCGACGGCATGATCCATCTCTCCGATCTCGACTGGAACCGTCCGGGCGAGCAGGTCATCGAGGAATACAAGAAGGGCGATATGCTTCAGGCTGTCGTTCTCGATGTGGACGTCGAGAAGGAGCGTATCTCGCTCGGCCTGAAGCAGCTCGGCGGCGATCCCTTCGTGGATGCCGGTGAGTTCAAGAAGGGCCAGGTCGTGACCACCGAGGTCATCGAGGTCAAGGAAGCCGGTCTCGACGTCAAGATCGTCGGCACCGACATGACCACCTTCATCAAGCGCGCCGAAATCGCACGCGAGCGCTCCGAGCAGCGCCCCGAGCGCTTCGCGGCTGGCGAAAAGGTCGACGCTCGCGTCATCCTGTTCGACAAGAAGGCCCGCAAGATCCAGGTCTCGATCAAGGCTCTGGAAATGGCCGAAGAGAAGGAAGCAATGGCTCAGTTCGGCTCTGCCGACTCCGGCGCTTCGCTCGGCGACATCCTGGGCGCCGCCCTCAAGAAGGCCGGCACCGACAAGAAGTGATTGTTCGGCTGCTTCGGCAGCCGGCCCATCAGACCAGCCCGCGCGGAGCAATCCGCGCGGGCTTTTGTTTCGGCTCTGTCCGTCATTCCCGGGCGGAGCGAAGCGCAGATCCGGGAAGCTCGTCGACCAGAAGACGCTGGTCTCCGAGACCGTCGGGTCGAGCCCGACAATGATGCAGAGAAGCAGGACCACCACCATGACCACCGCGGCGATCGGCATCGATTTCGGCACCACCAACAGCGTCGTCGCACTGGCCCGTGCCGACGGCTCGGTCGAGACCCGCTCCTTCGCCACGCAGGGCGGGGCGGTCGATGCCTATCGCTCGGCGCTGATGTTCTGGCGCGAGGGCCGGCCGCCCAAGACCCATATCGCCCATGTCAGCGGTCCCGACGCGCTCGACATGGCGCTCGGCATGACCACCGAGCACCGCTTCCTGCAGTCGCTCAAGACCCATCTTTCGAGCCGCGCCTTCCAGGAGACGCGCCTGTTCGGCAAGCTTTTCCAGCTCGAGGACCTGATCGGCGTCTTCCTCAGCGACCTGACCAACGGGCTCGACGACCTCGCCACCACCCCGCTCGTTTCTGGACGTCCCGTCGTCTTCGCCGGCGATCGTCCCGACGAGGAGCTCGCGCTCGGGCGGCTGACGCGCTCCTATGCCAAGGCCGGGATGCCGACCGTCGACTTCGCCTATGAGCCGCTGGGCGCCGCCTATTGGTACGCCCGTGACCTGAAGCAGCCGCAGACCATGCTGGTCGCGGACTTCGGCGGCGGCACCAGCGACTTTTCCGTGATGCGCTTCGAGCCCGGCGGGGCGGGGCGGCTGGACGCGATCCCGCTGTCCCATTCCGGCGTCGGCGTCGCCGGCGACACGTTCGACTATCGCATCATCGAACACGCGATCTCACCGCGCCTGGGCAAGGGCACGGATTATCGCTCCTTCGAGAAGCTCCTGCCGATCCCGGCGCATTACCACGCCGCCTTCGCACAATGGCACCGGCTCTCGCTGATGAAGAGCCGCGAGACCATGGCCGAGCTCAAGGCCCTGATCCGCGACGCAGTCGAGCCCGGGAAGGTAGAGGATCTGCTGACCGTGATCGAATATGATCTGGGCTATGAGCTCTATCGTGCCGTCTCCGCGACCAAGATCGCGCTGTCGGCCCATGACGAGACCACGCTGAGCTTCCGCCAGATGGATGTCGAGATCGAGAGCGTGATCAAGCGCAGCGATTTCGAGCGCTGGATCGCCGATGATGTCGGCGCGATCGAGACCGCGCTCGACAAGGCGTTGGCGGAAGCCAATGTCTCTGCAGGCTCGATCGAGGCCGTGTTCATGACCGGCGGCACCTCGCATGTGCCGGCCGTGCGGGCGCTGTTCGACCGTCGCTTCGGCGCATCGCGTGTTCATATCGGCGACGCCTTCCGGTCGGTGGCGAGCGGGCTTGCGTTGCTCGCCTTGGACCGGGCGCGCGCCGGCGTCGCGGCCTGAGCCGTTCGCGTCCGCATCCTCCTGCCTTGCCCCTCCGGCGAGGCGGGACTACACCACCAACCCGAAGCCGACAGGAGCGCATGATGTCGTCCGATGCCGATCTGCTCGCAGACCGTCGCAGCCTGCGGCGAAAACTGACGCTCTGGCGGCTGCTCGCCGCCTTTGGCGTCGTCGCCGCCGCAATCGTCGCAGGGCTCGCCTGGACAGGGCGGGCGCCTGGCACGATCTCCCAGGCCCATATCGCGCGCGTCACGATTTCCGGCTTCATCTCCGGCGACAGGCGCACGCTCGAGCTGATCAAGTCGCTCGAGGAGAGCCGTGCGGCGGCGGTCCTGGTCAAGATCGACAGCCCTGGCGGCACCGTCACGGGGTCCGAGGCCCTCTACGACGCCCTGCGCCTGCTTGCCGCCAAGAAGCCGGTGGTGGCCGTGGTCGATGGCCTCGCGGCGTCGGGCGGCTATATCGCGGCGATGGGTTCGGACCGCATCGTCGCTCGCCAGACCTCCCTGGTCGGGTCGATCGGCGTGCTCTTCCAGATCCCCAATGTCGGCCAGCTCATGAACACGATCGGCGTCAAGCTCGAGGAGGTGAAGTCGAGCCCCCTCAAGGCCGCGCCGAACGGTTTCGAGCCGACCTCGCCCGAGGCGAGGGCCGCACTGCAGCGCGTCGTCGACGACAACTACGACTGGTTCAAGCGGCTGGTCCGCGAGCGCCGCAAGCTCGCCGAGACCGAGATCTCCATCGTCTCCGACGGGCGCGTGCATTCGGGGCGGCAAGGCCTCGCCCTGAAGCTCGTCGACGAGATCGGCGGCGAGCCGGAGGCCATCGCCTGGCTCGAACGCGAGAAGGGCGTCGCCAAGGATCTCAAGGTCCGCGACTGGCGCCGCCGCAGCGAATCCTCGTCCTTCAATCTATGGAGCATGAGCGAGTCGCTTGCCCGTGCGGCAGGCTTCGAGGCCGCAGCCTCGATCATTGCCCGTGCTGCCGAGCAGCCTGTCGGTTTGCGGCTTGACGCGCCTCTGGCGCTCTGGCAGCCTGCAGGCGAAAAGTGACGTTGAAACAAGCGGTTATATTGGAACAATGATCAAATCCGAACTCGTTCAACGCATCGCCGAGCGCAACACCCATCTCTATCAGCGCGACATCGAAAACATCGTCACCGCCATCCTCGACGAAGTCGTCAAGGCACTGGGCCGCGGCGACCGTGTCGAGTTACGCGGCTTTGGCGCCTTCTCGCGCAAGGCGCGCTCGGCCCGCATCGGCCGCAACCCCCGCACGGGCGACGCGGTCGAGGTCGAGGAGAAGTTCGTGCCGGTCTTCAAGACCGGCAAGGAATTGCGCCTGAGGCTCAACGGCAAGGCTTGACGCCTCTCTCGGCCCTCATCCCGAGGCACCGCGATGTGCGGCGTCGCGTCCTGTCGGAACGGCGCCCAGGACGAGGGCTCGCGATAGTCGCGGAAAGGACAGTCGCATGAAATCCTTCTTCAAGGCCCTGATCATCGTGCCGGTCGCTTTGCTGACGGTGCTGTTCTCTGTCGCCAATCGTGCGCCCGTGCGGGTCTCCTTCGACCCCATCAGCCGCGATGCGCCGACCCTGGCCTACGACCTCCCGCTTTTCGTCATCGTCCTGGCTGCGCTGGCGGTCGGTATCCTGCTCGGCGGGTTCGCCGCCTGGCTCGCTCAGGGCAAGCATCGCAAGGCGGCGCGCCGCAATCGTCGCGAGGTCGAAACCCTGCGCGGAGAGACGCAGATGCTGCGCTCGGCCGTGCCCGATTCCGCGCTGCCGGCGCTGACAAGTGGTCGCAATTGATGAAGCTCTTCAACTCCGCGGACGTCGACGCCGCGCTGAATTTCGCTGGCCTTATCGACACTCTCGACACAGCCTTTCGCTCCGAGGCGGTGACGCCGCCGCGCACGCAGCACGACGTCAAGCGTCCCGACGGCGACCCCGCCGTGCTGCTCGTGATGCCGGCATGGAGCGCGCCCGACGCCGCGACGCCCTATCTCGGCACCAAGATCGTCTCGGTCTTCTTCGGCAACGGCAAGCGCAACCTGCCCGGCGTGATGGGCGCCTACCTGCTGATGGATGGCGAGACCGGCACGCCGCTCGCTGTCATGGACGGCAATCGCCTGACCCTGTGGCGCACGGCCGCCGCGTCGGCGCTCGCAGCGCGCTACATGACGCGCGAGGATGCCAGCCGGATGCTGATGGTCGGCGCTGGCGCGCTCGCGCCCTTCCTGATCAAGGCCCACCGCGCGGTTCGCCCGCTGACCGACATCGCGATCTGGGCGCGCAGGCCGGAAGCTGCCATCGCGGTTGTCGAGGAATTGGCGCGCGACGGAATCGACGCGCGCGCTGTCACCGATCTTGAGGGGGAGGTCCGCACGGCAGACCTGATCTCCTGTGCGACCAACGCGACCGAGCCGCTGATCCACGGCAAGTGGCTGAAGCGCGACGCCCATCTCGACCTGATCGGCGCCTTCACCATGCACATGCGCGAGGCTGATGCCGAGGCTCTCCACCGCGCCCGTGTCATCGTCGATTCCCACAAGGCGGTCGGGGAGGGCGGCGACGTCGCGATCGCTATCGCCGAGGGCTCCTACAGCGAGGACCGCATCGCCGGCACGCTGGCCGATCTCTGCCATGGCCGGATCGTGGGCCCCGCCGAGGATGGCGGGATCACGCTGTTCAAGTCGGTCGGCGTGTCGCTCGAGGACCTTGCGGCGGCGATATCCGTCTGGGAGCAGTCGACAGCCGCCTGACCGGAGGCGAGATCAGACCCGGACGGGAACGCCGCCGATGGCGCCAAGCAGCCACAGCACGACGACGATGGCGAGCACGAGGCCGAGCACGCCGCCCAGCCCTGCCGTGCCGTAGCTGCGATGTCCGTAATAGCCGCCGCCGCCGAGAAGAATGATCAGCAAGACGATGATCAGGACCGTGGACATGGCAGTTCCTCCAAAACCGCGTCGCAGCCTGGCGCGGCGACTGGGATTGCGGAGAGAACGTCCGGCCCGTCAGCCCGGTTCCACTCGCGCGGCTATTCGGCCCTGATCCCGACCTCCCTGATCAACTCGCCCCATTTCTTCTGTTCGCTCAGCACGAAGGCGGCGAGTTCAGCCGGGGAGTTGCCGACAGGCTCCGCCGCGAGCACGTCCATCTTGGCCCGGACGCCCGTATCGGCGATCGCTGCCTTCGTCGCCGCCTGAACCTTGTCGATCACGGCCTGCGGCGTCTTGGCGGGTCCAAACAGCGCGAACCACGACGAGACGTCGAAGCCGGGCACGAGCTCTGCGATCGGCGCGAACTCCGAGGCGGTCGGTGAGCGCCGCGCCGTGGTCACGCCGAAACCGCGGATCGTGCCGGCGCGCGCCTGCGGCAGGGCGGAGGTGATGTTGTCGAACATCAGGTCGACGCGCCCGCCGATCAGGTCCTGGATCGCCTGTGCTGAGCCGCGATAGGGCACATGGACCATCTTGGTGCCGGTGAGCTTCTGGAAGAGCTCGCCAGCGAGGTGGATCGAGGTGCCGACTCCCGAGGATGCATAGGTCAGCTTGCCGGGATTGGCCTTGGCATAGGCGATGAGTTCGGCCGTATCCTTGACCGGCAGGTCCTTGCGGACGACCAGTAGGTTCGGGACCATCGCGACCATGGTGATCGGCGCAAAGTCCTTGAGCGGATCGTAATTGACCTTGCTGTAGAGGAAGGGATTGGCGACCAGCCCCACCGACACGATCAGCAGCGTGTCGCCATTGGGCTCGGCCCGCGCCACGGCCTCGACGCCGATATTGCCGCCGGCGCCGGGGCGGTTCTCGACCACGATATTGGTTCCCCAGCCATGTCCGGCCTTGTCGGCCACGAGCCGGCCGAGGATGTCTGTCGCACCGCCCGGCGTGAACGGTACGACGAGCTTCAGCGTCCGTCCCTCCGGCCAGTTGCCTTGCGCGAAGCTGGCATCGGGCAGCGCGAGGATCGCGCCAAGGCCGCCGAGCAGCGCGCGCCGGTCGATTGGGAAATCGGTCATGGTCATCTCTCCCCGTTGCAGTTTGCGCGGAACGTTGCGCCCGCTTGCCGCCTGAAAATCGAGGCTGACGGCCCGGTCGAAGCTTGTCCAGAGGGTAATCAGTTGAACAGGACGCGCTTGACCTTTGCCCCTTGACGCGGCGAGTCTGCGCTCATGCGCGCACTCCTTCGTCGAATCACGCCCCTGTTGCTGCTGGCAGTGGCTGTCTTCATCTCGTCGCTGGCACAGGCCCAGGACACCGCTGACCAGGAGGCAAAGCGCCGGGCCGCCAACATCGCTGCGTTCCCGGATGCCGCGCGCGCCCTGTTCGGGCAGAAGACGACGCCTGCCAACATGCGCGCGCGCGCGATCGGCTCCTACGCGAAAGGCTGCCTGGCCGGCGCGACGGCGATGCCGGTCGATGGGCCGAGCTGGCAGGTGATGCGGCAGAACCGCCAGCGCAACTGGGGCCACCCGGTCCTGATCGACTACCTCGAGGGGTTCGCCAGGGACGTACCTGCGATCAATGGCTGGCCAGGCCTGCTGATCGGCGACATCTCGCAGGCGCGCGGCGGCCCGATGCTGACCGGACATGCCTCGCACCAGATCGGACTCGACGCCGATCTCTGGCTGACCCCGATGCCGAGGGGCAAGCTCGACGCCAACCAGCGCGAGAACATGTCCGCCGTCAACATGGCCCGTGCGGACTGGCGCGACGTCGATCCCAGGCACTGGTCATCGGCGCAGACCAAGCTGATCAAGACGGCGGCGGGCGATCCGCGCGTAGAGCGCATCTTCGTCAATCCGGCGCTGAAGGTCGCGCTCTGCCGCGAGGCCGGTGCCGACAGGGCCTGGCTCAACAAGGTTCGCCCGATCTGGGGCCACAACTATCACTTTCACATCCGCATGAGCTGCCCCGCCGGAATGGCGGGCTGCGTCGGCCAGGAGCCGCCGAACTTCGGCGATGGCTGCGGCGAGGAGCTGACGGGCTGGATCGAGCGCCAGCGGGCCGCGATCTTCGCGCCGCCCAAGCCACCGCGCACCGGTCCAGCCCCCAAGCCGAAGCCGCCGATGTCGCTGGATGCGCTGCCCGCCGAGTGCCGTCAGGTGCTGGTCTCGCGCTGAGAGCGGCCTGCGTTCAACGTCATCGCGAGCGCAGCGAAAGCAATCCAGGAGACGTAGGCCGTGAGGCCCTGGACCACTCCACGGCCGGTGCAGTCAGCCAATCCGGCTCGATCTCAGCGGCGCTGCGTCTTGCCCGGGCCATAGGCAAACGGGTCGTGCTGCGGCGTGATTGCCGGCTGGGCCTGGTCGTAGCCCTCCTGGTCGACCACCCCGGTGCCGTCGTCGTCGCCCACGATCATCTCCTCTGTGGGGGGCACCGAGCCCGGCAGCGTCAGCGGGCCGCGCTGCTCGCTGGGCAAGGGACGCGCCGAGAAGCCGGACTGCCTGCGCGGCGGGTTCAGCGGTTCGGTTCCGGGTTCGTCGATATAGCGCCGCTGCGCATCGAGGCTCTGGCCCTGCGTGCGGTTGTTCACGATCGGATAGCTGCCCTGCACGGCGCCCGGCGGACGCAGGCCGTCGCTGGGTTGTCGCAGCAGCGGTCCGCTGGCGACCATCGGTGCGGGCTGCCGGGGCGCCGGCTGCGCCGAGAGATAGGGGCGTGCAGGATCGGGCGGCTGCAGATTGTAGTTGGGCTCGTATTTGATGATCGGCTTGCAGATGTGGCGGCCCTTCGAGTGGCGCGCGAGATCGATGTGGAAATGATCGTAATGCATCGGGTCAGCGCCCGGCCCGAGCACGGTCGAGAAGTGCTGGCAGGCCCCGACAAAGACTTCACGCAAGAAGTTCTGCTCCTCGGGCGAGCCGCGCCAGCCATCCTTCACGGTGATGTTGCGCCCATCGTTCAGGCGGAAGGAGAACACGTCGACGGCATTGCCGAAGGCATGCTCGGAGGTGCGGCTCGTGGCCGTGCCGTTGTTCATGGCGCGGCAGGAATAGGAGCCCGCGCGCAGCTCGATGACCTGAGCCCCCAGCACGTTCTGGGCCGCCGGCTGCACGACCTCGGCCAGCCATTTGTCGGTGGTCGCAACGACGGGGCAGGACAGCGTCGCGGCGCTGGTCAGGCCGATTCCGCCATTGGAAAAGGCCGCGACCTTCAGCGGCTGCTCCATGCCGCAGGTGCCGGGCCCGTCGATCGCCTTGCCGCGCAGGCTGACATAGGACGAGATCTGGACCTGGCGGGATGCCATGCAGGCGGCCTCCGCCTGATCGCGCCAGGCGGCGCGCTGCGGTTTCTGGAATTTTCCGCACCCGGCGAGACCGGAACCGATGATGCCAAGAGCGATGAGGGCGAGATGAGAGCGTCGCATGACCGATCAAATGCGACCCGTTTGGTGAACGGTTTCTCAACCCGGTGAGCCCGCCGCGCCACAGCAGGATTAACTTTGGCGCGTCGGTTAACGGGAGGTTAGCGGCCCTTGTCATGCCCCGGAGGCCTAACCATGAGGCAGGCGCGGCGCTGGTGCAGGCACCACAGGCCATGCGACACAACGGAGCGATACGGAGATTTTCAAGGCATGACAGGCAAGGCCCGCATCATATTTCCCGTGTTGATGTCGGGCGTCATGGCGTTCCTGATGACGGCGCTGGTGACCTGGCTCAACCTCGGATTGCCTGCCGATTTCATGACGCGCTGGTTGCAGGCCTTCGCCATCGCCTGGCCCTGCGCGGCGGGAGCGGCCTTCGTTGCGATCCCGTTGGCGCGTCGCGGTACGGCGCTGATCCTCAAGCTGGTCGG
This sequence comes from Allobosea sp. P1_B10, assembly GCF_056406735.1. NCBI lineage: Bacteria > Pseudomonadati > Pseudomonadota > Alphaproteobacteria > Hyphomicrobiales > Alloboseaceae > Allobosea > Allobosea sp. P1_B10. Next base: position 574,534 of record NZ_JBFTZP010000003.1, read on the forward strand.
AGAATAGCATGCTGAGCATCCGCGACATCGTCTCGCGCATTGCAACGGGGCAGACCACGCCACAGGCGGAACTCGCCCGCAGCGCCGGCCTGGTTGCGGCGCGCGAACCGGAACTGAAGGCTTTCGCCAGTCGCCCGGATGACATGCAGCCCGGCGTGGGACCGCTTGCCGGCATAGCCTGCGGCGTCAAGGACATCATCGACACCGCCGACCTGCCGACCCGGCAGGGCTCGTCGATCTACCGGGACTGGCTGCCCCGTGCAGACGCCGCGATCGTGATGGCGCTGAAGGCCGCCGGCGCGAGCGTCGCGGGCAAGACCCACACCACCGCCTTCGCCTTCCTCGACCCCGCGCCGACCCACAACCCGCACGATCCTGCCGCCAGCCCCGGCGGCTCCTCCGCCGGCTCGGCGGCAGCCGTCGCGGCCTGCGTGATCCCGCTGGCCATCGGGACGCAGACGGGTGGCTCGGTGATCCGACCGGCTTCCTATTGCGGGGTTGCAGGCATCAAGCCGTCGTTCGGGTTGCTGTCGACCGTGGGGGTCAAGACGTTTTCATGGACGCTCGACACGCTCGGATTGATGGCGTCGAGCGCCGACGATCTCGGGCTGGCAATGGCCGCGATCGCGCGCCGCCCCGAACTGGACACAGCCGCTGCTGACCTGCGGGGCCTGCGTATCGGCGTCACCGCGCAGGAGTTTGCCGGCGCGGCGGAACCGGCGTCGCTCGCTGCGTTGCGGCACCTGCGCGAGCGTGCAGGGGCTGCCGGTGCGATCATGGTCGACATCGAGACGCCTGACGCGCTGGCTGCGACCTTCCACGCGCATGGCCCGCTGCAGGCCTATGAGGCCACGCAGGCCCTGGCCTGGGAGTATGCCCGGCACCGCGACGCCTTGCCGCCCAAGCTGCGGGCCTATCTCGACGAGGCCAGCGAGACGACAGCCGAGCAGTATGACGAGGCGCGCCGCACCACCCATCGCGGCCGGCGCGCGGCGCATGACTTCTTCGCGGAAGTCGATGTCATGGTGAGCATCTCGGCGCCCGGCGAGGCGCCCGAGACCATGGCCTCGACCGGCGATTCCAAATTCAACCGGCTATGGACTTTGCTGGGCACGCCCTGCCTGACGATCCCGGTATTGCGCGGCGCGCGAAATCTTCCGGTCGGGATTCAGGTGATCGGCGCCTTCGGGGCAGATCAAAACGTCATTGCGGTGGCGAAGGCCTTGGAAAAGCTTTTCGACGCAAAGCGTTGACTTGTTTTGTCCCCAAATCATTTCAACGATTTAACCCCCTGTTAGCCATACTGTTCGATGCGCCGCAGTCTTGCCGCCTTCGTGCCCCCTTGCGGCCACGCGCGGTTCTGCTAGCGTAGGTGACAGGTCAATGACACAGGAGGATGTGATGAGCCTCACGCTACGTCTCGACCGGTTGGTCATGGGTGCAGCCTTCGCATTCATGATTGCGATCGTGCTGGGAGCGTTCTGACAGACGTCAGTCTCGCGTCGATAGGACCACAAGAGCCATCGAGAAACGCCGCCGGACAGAAATCCGGCGGCGTTTTTTCGTTCTATCCGCAGGTGAGGGCGAAGGGGTACCTCAGGTTTCGGGGCAGGGGCTCTCGGTGACCTGCCATGACATCATGTTGATCACACGCCCGCAGGCGGCCAGGCGACGCCCCTGCGTGGTGCGGATGCAGGACGTCGCGCCTTCCGCGATCTTGCGGCCGTCGTTCCAGCAGAAGCAGAGCGGTTCCGGGGCCTGCGCCAGCCGTGGCGGGTCGAGCGGCTGCGCGGTCTGGGCAGCGGCTTCGAACGTGGCGAGCAGGATTGCGGCGGTCAGCGCCGCCAGGCCGAAACGCCAGATTGTCCTCGCTGAGATCCCGCGCATGGCTCGGTCCCTCCGCGGCCGGTGCCGAGCCGGCCGGGCAGCCTTCAGTTTAGCACGGGATCGCAACCGGCCAAAGCTTTCCGAGAGACGGCCGCGCGCTCTGCCCGCGCCGTAGCGGGTCGTGCCGAGGCATCGCCGGCCGCATTGGAACGTCAAGAGCTGTCCCGCCTCTGGCGAGTACCATTGCAAAAGACTGATGCTATAGCGATCAATAGTCGGCCGCCGCCTGTCCGTTTGGAAATGGTGTGCGCTGCAATATTCTGCGTTTTTCAACCACGCTTGTTGGCGCCGGAAAAACCTTTGCACGATGTCCTTGAACTGGCGCCAACAATTCATGCGGCGCCCGCGTCACTTATGGACTTGCAAGGGAAAGCGCCCATGCCCATATTCGCGGCAACAGAGCCCGAGGGGGGCTTTCTTGGAGGACTCATGTCACTGATTTCGCTGTCCCGTCGTGGCCGTGTCATCGCCGTCTTTGCCGGCGCCCTGCTGCTCGCGCCCATCGTCGCTGAGGCGCGTCCGGGCGGCGGCAAGAGTTTTGGCAGCCGTGGCATGCGCACCCAGTCGGCGCCGGCCCCGACTGCGACCGCGCCCAATGGCGCCCAGCCTTTCCAGCGCAGCGCGACCCCTTCGCCGGCCGCTCCCTCGGCCGGCATGGCCGGGGCCGCGCAGGCAGCGCGCCCGTCAATGGCGCGCAACATGATGATGGGCATCGGCGCCGGCCTTCTCGGCGCGGGCCTGTTCGGCATGCTGTCGGGCTCCGGCTTCTTCAGCGGCCTGGCCTCGCTTGCCGGCATGATGGGCTTCCTGCTGCAGATCGCCCTGATCGGCGGCGCCATCTGGCTGGCCATGCGCTACTTCCGCCGCCGCAACGAGCCGCAGCTCGCCACCGCCGGTGGTCCGATGTCGCGCGAGGCCTATCAGTCGCAGCCTGAGCAGCCCCGCATGGCAGCAATGGGTGGCGGCATGGGCGGCGCTGCCGTGAAGGCAGTTCCGATCGAGCTTGGCGAGCAGGACTTCGGCCATTTCGAGCGCCTGCTCGGCGAGATCAACGCCGCCTACTCGAACGAGGATGAGGGTGGCCTTCGCCGGCTCGTCACGCCGGAGATGTTCGGCTATTTCGATGCCGATCTTTCGGAGAACGCGAAGAAGGGCTTCGTCGACCGCGTCTCGGACGTGAAGCTCCTGCAGGGCGATCTCTCGGAAGCCTGGCGCGAAGGCACGGCCGACTACGCCACCGTTGCGATGCGCTTCAGCCTGGTCAACGCTCTCTACGAGCGCGCCTCCGGCAAGGTGGTGGATGGCAACCCCAACGCCACCCAGGAGGTCACGGAGCACTGGACCTTCGTGCGCGAGCGTGGCGGTGACTGGAAGCTCTCGGGCATCCAGACCGCAGCCTGATCAGGCCGACCAGAGATACAGAGACGGCCGGGGCGACCCGGCCGTTTTGCGTTGTGGCCAGCTTTTGGGTGTCGCGGCTACGCGATCCGTCCTATATGCCGCCAATCGCATTCCCGCGCCGTCATCCCGGGTCTACGCTGCATTTCGCATGGGATGACACGTGGCTTCTTCCCCATCTGCCAGAGGATCACATTCCATGACCGACATGCGTCTCGTTGTCGTCGGCGCCGCCGGGCGCATGGGGCGGATGCTGATCAAAGCCATCTCGGAGACGCCGGGTTGCATGCTGTCTGCTGCGATCGAGCGCCCGGGCTCCTCCTTCATCGGCCAGGATGCAGGCGTCCTCGCCGGCTTGCCGGCCATAGGCGTGGCGGTGAGTGACGAGGCGCTGCCAGCCTTCGTCGAGGCGGAAGGCGTGCTCGACTTCACCACGCCTGACGCAACCGTCGCCTTTGCCACGCTGGCTGCGCAGGCCCGTATCGTCCACGTCGTCGGCACGACCGGTCTCGAGCCGCAGCACATCGCGAGGCTTGAGGCGGCCGGGCGCCATGCAGCCATCATTCGCTCCGGCAATATGAGCCTCGGCGTCAACCTGCTCGCCGCGCTCGTACGCAAGGTCGCGGCCACGCTGGGCACTGATTGGGACATCGAGATCCTCGAGATGCATCACCGCATGAAGGTCGATGCACCCTCTGGCACAGCCGTGATGCTGGGCGAGGCCGCAGCGCAGGGCCGGGCAGTCGAGCTCGCCGAGAGCCGTGTCGCGGTCCGCGACGGCCATACCGGCGCCCGCGCGCCGGGTACGATCGGTTTCGCCACGCTGCGTGGCGGCACGGTCGTCGGCGATCACAAGGTCGTCTTCGCCGGGGCCGGCGAGCGGCTTGAGCTCTCGCATATCGCCGAGGATCGGGGTCTGTTCGCGCAAGGAGCGGTCAAGGCGGCGCTGTGGGGCAGGGGTCGCAAGCCCGGGCTCTATGCGATGTCCGATGTGCTCGGCCTCGACAGTCTCTGAGCCGCTGCGATGACGCGCCTCGTCGTCGCGCCGGGCGTCGTGCATTGGCCCGGATACCTCGCGCCGACGCAGCAGGCGGCGCTCGTGGAGGAACTGCGTGAGGCCGCACGACAGGCGCCGTTCTTCCATCCGCGCATGCCCAAGACCGGCAAGCGGTTCTCCGTCCGCATGACCAATCTGGGCTCGCTCGGCTGGGTCTCGGACATCGACGGCTATCGCTACCAGCCGCTGCATCCCGAGACCTCGCAGCCCTGGCCGGCGATCCCGGATGTTCTGCTCGACACCTGGAAAGCCCTCTCTGGCTATCCGCATCCGCCAGAGGCCTGCCTCGTCAATTTCTACGAGGCGAGCGCCAGGATGGGCCTGCATCAGGATCGCGACGAGCAGGATTTCGACGCGCCCGTGCTGTCCCTGTCGCTCGGTGACACCGCCGTCTTCCGCATCGGCGGAACTACGCGCGGCGGCAAGACCGCCTCGCTCAAGCTCGCCTCTGGCGATGCGCTGCTGTTCGGCGGAGAGGCGCGGCTGGCCTATCACGGCATCGACCGGATTCTCGCTGGCTCGTCCGCCCTGCTGCCGCAGGGCGGCCGGATCAACCTGACCTTGAGGCGCGTCACCAGGCCGATCTGAGATAGATACTGTCGTTCAGCTCTTGCCAGGCAGTGTGGGGAACGACCAGCCCAGCAGGATCGATCCGGCGCGCAGCCCGAAGCCGACCAGGACACCGCCTAGCATGACCCAGAGCGATGGGATGGACAGGCTTGCCAGCACGGCCGTCGCGGCTGCGCCACCAGTCGCCGCCGTCACGTAGAAATCGCGGCTCCAGAGCACCATCGGCCGCTCGCCGGCAAGGATGTCGCGCAGGATGCCGCCGAATGTCGCGGTCATCGCGCCCAGCGCAATCGCCGACAGCATCGGCACGCCGACATCAAGCGCCTTGAACGTGCCCACCACGGCGAAAAGCGCCATGCCGGCCGCGTCGGCCCAGATCAGCAGGCGCTTGCCGGCCCAGCCTTCGAGCATGCCCGGGCGGGCATAGGCCAGCGCCCAGGAGCTGAGAGCGACCGCTGTGCAGACCAGCAAATCGGAGGGGTCACGGACCCAGAACACGATGCGGTCGAGCACCAGGTCGCGCAGCGTGCCGCCACCGACGCCGGTGACGGTTGCCAGCAGGATGAAGCCGAACGGGTCCATGCCCTTGCGGGCCGCCACCAGCGCGCCCGTCAGGGCAAAGACAGCAACGCCGGCGGCTTCGAGCACGGCTCAGTCGCCGGACGGCGTGCTGGTGTCGCTCTCGGAGGCGGAGGGCTCTTGGACCTTCGGTGCGCCTGCGGAAACGCCGACCAGCGCCGGCCGCAGCACGCGCTCGCCGATCTTGTAGCCGGACTGCACGACCTTGGAGACCATGCCCTTGGGCGTCTCGGCATCGGGCGCCTCGAACATCGCCTGATGCATGTTGGGGTCGAACTTCTCGCCCTGCGGCTCGATCTTGCGCACGCCATGGCGCTCGAGCGTCTTGAGCAATTCGCGCTCGGTGAGTTCGACGCCTTCGATCAGTGCATTCAGCGCGACATCGCCCGATTTCGCGGATTCAGGCACGTTCTCGAGGCCGCGGCGCAGGTTGTCGGCCGAGCCGAGCATGTCGCGGGCAAAGCTCGTGACCGCATAGGACTTGGCGTCGCTGATCTCGCGCTCGGTGCGGCGGCGGAGATTCTCCATATCCGCGAGCGTGCGCAGCAGCTTGTCCTTGAGGTCGTCGCGCTCGGCTTCGACCCGGGTCAGTTCGCCGGCCAGGAAAGCCTCCGGTGAAGCCGGGGCGCCAGCGTCTTCGGTCTCAGGGGTGGGTTCGTCCATCGCAGGGTTCTGCGTCATCGCGTCATCCAATTCCGATCAGATGGGCGGCTGGCGCAATCGAGAGCACGCAACCGCATTCGTGGCCGATATCGGGCTTATGGCCGGTGAAATCAAGCACGAGCCGCCGCTTTGGTTCGCGCTGCGCCAGGCTTTTCATGCTCGAAGGCAAAGACATCCAGCAGCGCCTTGCGGATCGCCAGCTGGCGCGAGGTCGAGACGATCTTGGCCGCAGTGAGATCGGTGACATAGAACACGTCGACGGCCTTCTCGCCAAAGGTCGCGATATGGGCGGAGGCGATGTTGAGGTTCAGCTTACCGATCGCGGTGGTGAGATCGTAGAGCAGGCCAGGCCGGTCGAGCCCCGAGACCTCCAGTACCGAATGGCGGGCCGACAGCACATTGTCGATGATGACCTCCGGTGCGACCTGGAAGGTCTGGCCGCGCGGAGGCGGAGCCCGGCGCTGGGCCACGAGGTCGGCGATCTTGATCTCGCCCTTGAGCGCGCGCTCGATCGCGGCGGCGATACGCTCGGCGCGTCGCAGTTCATCGTCGTCGCGCTCGAAGGCGCGCGAGACCGAGATCGTATCGAGCACGAGCCCGTCGGTCGTGGTGAAGATCTGGGCGTCGACTATGTTGCCGCCGGCCGCCGCGCAGGCGCCGGTGATGATCGCGAGCAGGCGCGGATGGTCGGGCGCCAGGATCGTCAGTTCGGTCACGTCGCGGAACTGGTCGGTCTCGACCAGCGTCGCGGTGGTGCGGCCGGCTGCCTCTGCCTCGCGCAGGAAGCGCGCGTGCTTTTCCTGCCGCGCGAGATCGGTCTTGATCCAGTAGGGCGCGTAATGGCGCGCCAGATAGGCGTCTCGCTCGGCGGCCTCCCAGTCGGACAGGCATTCCTTGAGCGCGTCCTGCTTCTTCTCGACCCGCGCCTTGCGCTCGATCGCCGAATGGCCGCCGGCCAGCACGATCTCGGTCTCGTAGTAGAGTGTGCGCAGGAGCTGGCCTTTCCAGCCGTTCCAGACGCCGGGGCCGACGGCCTTGATGTCGGCGACACTGAGGATCAGCAGCAGCTTCAGCCTTTCAAGCGTCTGCACTGTCGCGGCAAAGGTCTCGATCGTCTTGGGGTCGCCGAGATCGCGGCTCTGGGCGATCATCGACATGTCGAGATGATGCTCGATCAGCCAGGCCACGGTTTCGGTCTGGGCTTCGTTCAGTCCGAGCCGGGGGCAGAGTTTTCGCGCGATCCGGGCGCCGGCAATCGAGTGATCCTCGATCCGCCCCTTGGCGATGTCGTGCAGCAGCAGCGCGACATAGAGCGCGCGCCGGTTGTTGATCGTCGGCATGATCTCATTGGAGAGCGGGTGCTCGGTCTCGAGGCCGCCCGCGTCGATCTCCGCCAGCACGCCGATCGAGCGGATCAGGTGCTCGTCGACCGTGTAGTGGTGATACATGTTGAACTGCATCATCGCGACGACGCGGCCGAAATCGGGAATGAACTTGCCCAGCAGCCCGGATTCGTTCATCCGCCGCAGCACTGCCTCGGGCGAGCGCCGTGCCGTCAGGATCTCGAGGAAGATCCGGTTGGCCTCTGGGTCGTTGCGCATCTGCGGCGTGACCAGTCGCAGCGACTGCGTCACCAGCCGGCTGGCGTCGGGGTGGATGGCGACGTCGTCGCGGCTGGCAATGGCGTAAAGCCGCAGGAGATTGACCGGGTCGCGCCGGAAAGCGTCGTCGTCGATCACGTTGAGCCGCTGGCTCTTCAGCGTGAAGTCGGGATGGCCGAGCGCGCGCACGCGCTTGCGCTTGGCGAAGGAGCCGAGCAGCCGCGACAGTGTCGCCCGCGGCTTCTGCTGGCGTGCCTCCAGCGCCGCGCAGACGATAGCGGTGAGATCGCCGACATCCTTGGCGACGAGGAAATACGCCTTCATGAAGCGCTCGACAGGCGCCTGTCCGCTGCGCCCGGCATAGCCGATCGCGGCGGCGACCTGGCGCTGCAGGTCGAAGGACAACCGCTCCTCGGCGCGCCCGGTGATGAAATGGATCCAGCAGCGCACGCGCCAGAGGAATTCCTCCGAGCGCTCGAACAGCTGCAATTCCTTGCGATCGAACAGGCCGGCGCCGACGAGATCGCGCACGTCCTCCACGCGATAGGCATATTTCGCGATCCAGAACAGGGTGTTGAGGTCGCGCAGGCCGCCCTTGCCGTCCTTGACGTTGGGCTCGACCAGATAACGCGAGGTTCCGGCCCTGCGCACGCGCGTCTCGCGCTCTGCGAGCTTGGCCTCGGTGAAGGCCGGGGCAGTGCCGTCGACGACCTCGGCCCCGAAGCGGCGCACCATTTCCTCGAACAACCCGCGGTCGCCGGTCAGGAAGCGCGCCTCGAGCAGGGCGGTGCGGATCGTCATGTCGCCACGCGCCTCGCGCACGCAGTCTTCGACCGAGCGCACGGAATGGCCGACCTTCAGCTTCAGGTCCCAGAGCGGGTAGAGCATGGCCTCGATCACGCTCTCGCCCCAGGCCGTCTGCTTGTGCGGGAACAGGAAGAGCAGGTCGACATCCGACCCCGGAGCCAGCGTGCCGCGGCCATAGCCGCCGACCGCCACCACGGCGATGTGCTCGGAGGCCGACGGGTTCACCGCAGGGTAGAAGTGCTCGGTGGCCGCCACGTGCAGGCAGGAGATGATGCCGTCCATCGTCGCCGAAATGCGCTTGGCACAGGCGAGGCCGTTGCGCGGCCCGGCCAGCAGAGCCTTGGCCGAGGCGTGCCCTTCGTCGAGGACATCGCGCAGCGCCGCGACCAGTTCCTGCCGGATTTCGACATGCGACGATCTGCCAAGCCTGCGCACGAGCGTCGAAACCGCCGCAGCCGGGCTTGCAAGGACTTCACTGAGCGCGAGACGGGGTTGATCGGTGACGAGCGACAAGGCGTCTACCTCTGCAAGGCTTCTAGTCTGGGCGCGGCTTATGGACTCGGGAGAGCGAGGTCAGGAACTGGCGCCCTCTGCTGGTATCACGAGCGGTGGATTCGCGAAAAGGCTTATTCAACGAAACAAGAATGTGAAATATAATATAAAACGCTCTCTGACGTAATGTTTGACATACCGAACATTCGGACCTACAAGACGGATACGCGCCGATTTGAGCCAGCAGCTTGCGGGCGCGAAACAAGTGCAGCTAAAGCGTCGGGGCAACGGTCGGGCGTCAGCCTGTTCGTATCCCTGCGCGTCCTCGCAAAAGGGATACGATCATGAGCACCATCACGCGCCGCCTCGCCATCGCCGGCCTCGCCGCCGCTTCGCTTGCCTTCGGGGCCGGGCAGGCCTTCGCGCAGGCGGTCAAGGAAATCCGCATCGACTACGCCACCTACAATCCCGTCAGCCTCGTGCTGAAGGATCGTGGCATCCTCGAAAAGGCGCTTGCCGCGGACGGGATTTCGGTCCGCTGGGTGCTGTCTGCCGGCTCCAACAAGGCGCTGGAATTCCTCAATGCCGGCTCGATCGATTTCGGCTCGACGGCAGGCGCCGCCGCCCTGATCGCCAGGGTCAATGGCAACCCGATCAAGTCGATCTATGTCTATTCGCGGCCGGAATGGACGGCGCTGGTCACAGGCGCCAAGAGCGAGATCACGAAGGTATCCGACCTCAAGGGCAAGCGCGTCGCGGTCACGCGCGGCACCGATCCCCACATCTTCCTGGTCCGGGCCCTGGCCGAGGCCAAGCTGACCGAGAGGGACGTCAAGCTCGTCCTGCTCCAGCACGCCGATGGCCGGTTGGCGCTCGAGCGCGGCGATGTCGAGGCCTGGGCTGGGCTGGACCCACTGATGGCGGCAGCCGAGGTCGAGAGCGGGGCGAAGCTCTTCCACCGGAAGGCAGAGGACAACACCTGGGGCGTGCTGAACGTGCGCGAGGCCTTTGCCGGCCAGCACCCGGACCTCGTCCGCAAGGTCATCGCGGCCTATGAGGAGGCGCGCAAATACGCTCTCGCCAACCCAGCCGAACTGAAGAAGACGCTGGTCGAGTACACGAAGCTTTCCGACGCCGTGATCGAGCGCCAGCTCACCCGTACCGAGCTGACCCATTCCAGCATCGGCCAGACCCAGGCCGACACGATCGTCGCGGCCGGTCTCGCCTTGAAGGACGCAGGCGTGCTGCCGGCCACGACCGACGTGAAGGCAGTCGTCGATGCGCTCTTCGACCGCCGTTTCCCCGCAGCCAGCAACTGAGCATGGTAGCCGGGATCCAGCCTCTCGCGTCACGGTCCGGCTTGCCCCGACCGTCGACGTCGTAAGCGGGAGCTAGCTGACGATGACTGCGATCGAGCAGGCGAGGCCCGCTCACGCCAGCGAGACAGCTGAGCGTCCCGCCGTGGCGTCTCGCCAGCGTCGCTTCGGCGCGCTCGGTCTGGTCGTTCCCTTCGTGCTTGCCCTGCTCTGGGAATTCCTGGTCGGTGCGGGGATAGCCAACGGCCGGCTGATGCCGCCGCCCAGCGTGGTCGGGCGCACGCTCTGGGGTCTTGCGGCCTCGGGCGAGCTCCTGACCCATGCCACGGCGACGCTCTGGCGGGTTTTCGCCGGGTTCGGGCTGGGTGCGTCCATAGCCACGAGCCTGGGCGCGATCACCGGAGCTCTGCCTGTGGCACGTGCGCTGCTCGACCCGACGCTCCAGGCCCTGCGCTCGATCCCCTCGATCGCCTGGGTTCCGCTCTTCATCCTGTGGTTCGGCATCTTCGAGGCGTCGAAGGTCGCTCTGATCGCGGTCGGCGTGTTCTTCCCGGTCTATCTCGGCGTCGTCGCGGCGATCCAGGGCATCGACCGCAAGATCATCGAGGTCGGTCGCGTCTTTCGTCTCGGGCGGCTCGCCATGGTCAGGCGCGTCCTGCTGCCGGCCATCCTGCCGGCCTGGTTCACGGCGCTGCGCTCGGGGCTCGGCCTCGGCTTCATGTTCGTGGTCGCCGCCGAGATCATGGGGGCGAGCGAAGGCCTCGGCTATCTCTTGGTCGACGGCCAGCAGCTGGGCCGCGCCGACACCATCATCGCGGCCATCATCAGCTTTGCCGTGCTCGGCAAGCTGGCGGACGGGCTGCTGCTCGCCACCACGCGGCCCTTCCTAGCCTGGCAGGATCTGGGTCGCGGCACGCTCTAGAAGGCTGCCGCCGATGCTGAGCTTCGAGACACTGTCAAAGACCTATGCCGACGGAACGCATGCGCTGTCGTGCGTCACCATCGATGTCGCGGCCGGTGAGATCCTGGCGCTGGTCGGCGGGTCCGGCTGCGGGAAAACCACCTTGCTGCGCCTGATCGCCGGCCTGGACCACGCGACCGCCGGGCGGATACTGCTCGATGGCGAGGCGATCGCCGAGCCGCGCGCCGATGTCGGCGTGATCTTCCAGGAGCCCCGTCTGTTTCCCTGGCTTTCGGTGGCGGACAATGTCGCCTTCGGGCTCGCCCATCTCTCCGCCTTCGAGCGTGAGGGGCTGGCGACCAACGCGCTCGTTCGCGTCGGTTTGGCGGGCTATGAGAAGCGCTGGCCGCGCGAACTCTCCGGCGGCCAGCAGCAGCGCGTCGCCATCGCCCGCGCGCTGATCACGCGGCCGAAGCTGCTGCTGATGGACGAGCCCTTCTCGGCGCTCGACGCCACGACGCGGGCGAGCCTGCACGGGCACCTGCTGGCGCTCTGGGAGGAAAGCCGCCCGACCGTCGTGATGGTGACGCATGACGTCGAGGAGGCGGTGACGCTCGCCGATCGCATCATCGTGATGCAGCCGAAACCCGGCCGCATCTTCGACGAGCTCGACAATCCGCTGGCGCGCCCGCGCGACCGGCTGTCGCCGGCCTTCGAAGCCGCCAAGCGAGAGGCCCTGCGCGCGCTCGACCGCTCGCTGCGCGACGAACAGCCCCACCAGCGCAAGACGGCCGAGACGGCGGGAATGTGGTGGTAGGACTCTCCGCCTCGCGGGGCTGGTCGCAGCGCGCCTGCGGGGCTATCTGCAACACACCCGTTTCGCTCGCGACATAAGGTCAGGGATCATGGACGTCACAGCCCTTCGCGCCATGCAGGCGCCGCTCAAGGACAAGTATCGCCAGGCGCCGGAAGCCGGCGTGGTCACGCTCAAGGCGCGCGGCGAGCTCGACGACCAGCACATCGCCTGCAAGGTCGAGACCGGCCGCGCCATCGCGCTCGCCGGCCTGCATCCAGCCACCGGCGGTTCCGGCATGGAACTCTGCTCCGGCGACATGCTGCTTGAGGCGCTGGTCGCCTGCGCTGGGGTGACGCTGAAGGCTGTCGCCACCGCGCTCGAGATCGAGTTGAAGAACGGCATCGTCCACGCCGAGGGCGATCTCGACTTCCGCGGCACGCTTGGCGTCGCCAAGGATGCGCCGGTCGGCTTCAAGGCGATCCGGCTCTCCTTCGACGTCGAGACCGACGCGCCCCAGGAAAAGCTCGATACGCTGCTCAAGCTCACAGAGCGCTACTGCGTGGTGTTCCAGACCCTGAACGTGAAGCCGGAGCTGTCGGCGGTGCTCACGACCACCTGATCACTCTGCCGCCGCCTTCATCGACAGGCCCGCCGCAAAGGGCAGCACCGGCTCGGCGGGCTTGGCCTCGTCGAATTCCAGCGCGCCGATCTTTTCCGCGCGGCCCGTGACCTTCCCGGCCGAGGTGCGGATGCCGGCGACATCCTCCTGTGCCTGGCGGAAATGCTGCTCGAGCTTTTCCGCGCGGTCGCCGAGGCGGCGGACGTCGGCGAGCAGCTTGCCGACCTCGGACTGGATTACCTGCGCCTCCTCGCGCATGCGGGCGTCACGCACCAGCGACTGCATCAGCTGGATCGCCAGCGCCAGCAGCGAGGGCGAGACGATCATGATCCGGGCGCGGCTGGCCTTCTGGATCACGTCGTCGAAATACTCATGCAGATCGGCATAGATCGATTCCGAGGGCACGAAGAGCAGCGCCATGTCCTGCGTCTCGCCGGGCAGAAAATAGCGCTCGGCGATGTCCTTCACATGCACGCCGACATCGTTGCGCACGCGCGCCCCGGCGATCCTGCGAGCCTCGTCGCCGCGCGCGGCGCGCAGCTGGGAGAAGCTCTCCAGCGGAAATTTCGCGTCGATCACCAGCCCGCGCCCGTCTCCCGGCAGGGTCACCATGCAGTCCGGCCGCTTGCCGTTGGAGAGCTGCGGCTGGAAGGCATAGAACGCGCCCGGCAGGCCGTCGCGGATGATTGCCTCCATCCGGCCCTGGCCATAGGCGCCGCGCGCCTGCTTGTTGGAGAGCACGTCCTTCAGCGTCACGACCTCGGAGGTCAGGTCGGTGAGGTTCTTCTGCGCGGAATCGATCACCGCCAGCCGCTCCTGCAGCTTGCCGAGGCTTTCGGTGGTCTGGCGCACATTCTGCTCCAGCCCCTGGCCGACCTTGTGGCTGAGCCCGTCCATGCGGTCCGCGACCAGCCGGGCGAGGTCGCCCTGGCGCGTCGACAGGATCTCGGCCATGGACTGCATGCGCCCGGCGAGCTCGGCCTGGGCGCGGTTCATCTCGGCGACCTTGTCGTCCATCTCGCGGGCCCGCTCGGTCGCGAGCGCGGCCTCGAGCGAACGGCGCGAGGCGCCCCGCCAGGTCGAGATCACGACCAGGACGAGCATGAAAAGGCTGAGCCCCGCAAACCCCAGCGAGGCTTCAGCCCAGCTGACGGGCCGTTCGAACAGCGAGAAGGCGATCTGGTTCATGGCCGGGAGCCTAGCAGGAAAAGCGTGCCGATACGAACGAAAGAGGAACAGTTTGACCGCCTGCGCACAAGTGCTTATGTCCCTGCCTCAACGCCCATTTGTCAGTACAGAGCCCCATGGCCATTCGCCCTCTCGTGATCCTTCCCGATTCCCAGCTCCGGCTGGCATCCGCCCCCGTCGAAACGGTCACGCCCGAGATCCGGGAGCTGGCCGCCGACATGCTGGAGACGATGTACGATGCGCCCGGCATCGGCCTCGCTGCCGTCCAGATCGGCGTGCTCAAGCGCGTCGTGACGATCGACCTGTCGAAGCCGGCGGAAGCCGCCGAGGAGGGCGAGGACGGCGAGGCCGACAAGCCTGCGAAGGCCGGCGAGCCGCGCAAGCCGATGGTCTTCATCAATCCCGAGGTCACCTGGTCCTCGGAAGAGCTGAGCGTCTACGAGGAAGGCTGCCTGTCGATCCCCGAATACTACGAGGAGGTCGAGCGGCCCGCTTCCGTCAAGGTCCGGTACATGGATCTCGACGGCAAGCAGCAGGAGATCCTGGCCGAGGGGCTGCTCGCGACCTGCCTGCAGCATGAGATCGACCATCTCAACGGCGTGCTGTTCATCGACTATCTCTCGCGCCTGAAGCGGGAGCGCGTGACCAAGCGCTTCGCCAAGCAGGCGAAGCGGGACAATGCGGCCTGAGCAGGCCGCGCGATCAGGTTGATCTCGAGCGCAAGGTGTTAGTCAGCGTATGAGTTTGCGCGTCATTTTCATGGGCACGCCGGATTTTGCCGTGCCGACGCTGACCGAGATCATCGGTCAGGGTCACGAGGTCGTCTCCTGCTACACCCGCGCCCCGGCGCAGGCCGGTCGTGGGCTCGACCTGAAGCCGTCGCCGGTGCATGTCGCGGCCGAGCGTTTCGGCATCCCGGTGTTCACGCCCAAGAGCCTGAAGGGCGAGGAGGCCGCGCAGATCATCGCCTCGCATGAGGCCGACGTCGCTGTCGTCGTCGCCTATGGCATGATCCTGCCCCAGAACATCCTCGACATTCCCGAGCTCGGCTGCCTGAACCTGCATGCCTCGCTGCTGCCGCGCTGGCGTGGCGCCGCGCCGATCCAGCGCGCGGTGATGGCGGGCGATGCCGAAAGCGGCGTCTGCGTCATGAAGATGGAGGCCGGGCTCGATACCGGCCCGGTCGGCATGGTCGAGACGCTGGCGATCGACCCCGACATGACGGCTGGCGAACTGCATGACCGGCTCGCGCCGCTCGGCGCCGACCTGATGGTGCGTGCGCTTGCTGCGCTCGGACGCGGCGCGCTGCAGTTCACGCCGCAGGCGGAGGAGGGCATGACCTATGCCTCCAAGATCACCAACGCCGAATGCAAGCTCAGCTGGGCACGGCCCGCGCAGCAGGTGCATGATCTCGTGCGCGGCCTCTCACCCTTCCCGGGGGCCTATGCCGAGGTCGACCTCGGCAAGGGGCCCGAGCGCCTCAAGGTACTGCGCACGGCGCGCGCCGGCGGTGCGGCCGAGCCGGGCACGCTGCTCGACGACGAGGGCACCGTCGCCTGCGAGGTTGGCGCGGTAAAGCTGCTCCAGGTCCAGCGCGCGGGCGGACGTCCGGTGAGCGGTGCCGAGTTCCTGCGCGGGGCAAGGCTCAGCGCCGGCGCCAAACTCTGATGCCCCGCTACAAGCTCGTCATCGAATATGATGGCACGCCTTTTTCCGGCTGGCAGCGCCAGCTCAACGGCCCCTCGGTGCAGCAGAGCATCGAGGAATCGATTGAGGGCTTTTGCGGCCATGCAGTGCGGCTGCATTGCGCGGGGCGCACCGATGCCGGCGTGCACGCCACGCATCAGGTCGCGCATGTCGATCTCGAGCGGGAATGGCGCACCGATGTCGTGCGCGATGCAACCAACGCCCGCCTGAAATCGGTGCCCGTCGCGGTGCTGAGCGCGCAGCTGGTGCCCGATGATTTCGACGCCCGCATCTCGGCGCGGCGGCGCTATTATTTTTACCGCATCCTCGACCGGCGCGCGCAGCCGGCGCTCGACCGCAATCGGATGTGGCATGTGCCGGTCAGGCTCGATCACGAGGCGATGGACCGCGCCGCGAAAGCGCTTCTGGGCCATCACGACTTCACCACCTTCCGCGCCGCCGAATGCCAGGCCAACAGCCCGATGCGGACGCTCGACCGCTGCGACGTCGTGCGCGAGGGCAGCGAGATCGTGGTCTACGTCAACGCCCGCTCGTTCCTTCATCATCAGGTCCGTTCGATCGTCGGCTGCCTGAAGATGGTCGGCGCAGCGCGCTGGCCCGAGAACAAGCTGGGCAAGGTGCTGGCGGCGCGCGATCGCTCGCAATGCGCCGCTTTGGCGCCCTCTATGGGGCTGTACCTCGCCGGTGTCGACTATGTCGGCGAGGACGAGAAGTAGGTCCCGAGCAACCGGAAGGTGATCGCCTCCAGCGCGATCACGTCGGCGATCGCCACGCGCTCGTCGACCTGGTGCATCGTCTGGCCGACCACGCCGTATTCCACGACCGGGCAATAGCTCTTGATGAAGCGCGCATCCGAGGTTCCGCCGGTCGTCGAGAGGGCAGGGCGCTTGCCGGTCTCCGCCTCGATCGCATCGGCCACCATCGCCACGAAGGGCCCGGGCTGCGTCAGGAAGGCCACCGCATTGGTCGGCTTGACCTCGAGTTCGTAGCGCACGGTGTTGCCGGCCGCCTCGCGCAGGCGGCGCTCGAGTTCGGCTGCGAGCGTCTCAGGCGTCCAGACATCGTTGAAGCGGATGTTGAAGACCGCTCTGGCCTGCGCCGGCACGACATTGCTGGCGGGGTTGCCGACATCGAGCGTGGTGACTTCGAGATTGCTCGGGTCGAAGAATTTCGTGCCCTGGTCGAGCGGCGTCGCATCGAGCGCCGCCAGCAGCCGCACGATGCCGCGGATCGGGTTGTCGGCGAGATGGGGATAGCCGACATGGCCCTGCTTGCCGTTGACGGTGAGCTTGCCGGTCAGCGAGCCGCGCCGGCCGATCTTGACCATGTCGCTCATCGTCGAGGGGTTTGTCGGCTCGCCCAGCAGGCAGTGGTCGAAGCGCTCGCCGCGCTGATGCGCCCAGTCGAGCAGCTTGACTGTGCCGTTGACGGCCGAGGCCTCCTCGTCTCCGGTGACCAGGAACGCGATCGAACCCGGCGCATCGGGGTTGTCCCGGCGATAGCGCAGCGCGGCCGCGATCATCGCGGCGAGCCCGCCCTTCATGTCGCATGCGCCACGGCCATAGAGGGTGCCGCCGACGATCTCGGCCCCGAAGGGATCGCGCGTCCATGATGCGAGATCGCCCACCGGCACGACATCGGTGTGGCCGGCTACGACGAAGACCGGCGCCTGAATGCCGATGCGCGCATAGAGGTTCTCGACGTCGGCCGTGCCCGGCTCGCTGAAGACAGGCCGCTCGACGCGGTAGCCATGCGCGAGGAAGACGGCTTCCAGCAAGGCGAGCGCGCCGCCTTCCTCGGGGGTGACCGAAGGGCAGCGGACCAGCGCCTGGGTCAGCGCGACGGGGTCGGTGGGGTCGAAGGCGAGGGCGGTGGCGAGTGGCTGGGTCATCCCGCCGCTTTAGCATCGGCCACGATGGCCGCAACCCGATTATTAACCTCCGGCCGGCCCGGCAGCATGCCGAGATCGACCAGCGCCACGACCCATGAAATCAGCGTGATCGTGTTCAGGGACGTACCCCAGAACAGGGAGATGTGCGGCTTCAGCTGGGTCGGAAGCACGATCGCGCAGACCAGCAGGATGCCAAACAGCGAAGATCCGCCACGGTCCGTCGCGCGCTTTGCCGCAAGCGCCGCCCATGGAAACAGCGCGAAGGCGCCGGCGAAGGCGACGATCTGCGGGGTGTAGCTCGCACTGAGGTGAGGGGCGATCCGCTGCACGGCATAGAGCACCAGCGCTACCAGGATGCTGCCGAACCAGAAGCTGCGAAGGCCGATGCGGCCATCGAAATCGGTGAGCAGGCGGATGAGAATCATAAAATCTTTCCTGTCTGCAGCGGTTCTCTCATGCTTCAGCCGGGCGGTGAAGGTTATGGTGAATAGAAGGTTAACGCGAAAAGGGCTTGAACGACACCCTCTGCGCGGCTAGCTGCGGAGCAGTGTCGAAAGACGGCGGTCCCATCCGCCCTCCGTTCTCCCGGCAATCATCGGAATCCACAGGCGCTTGCGCCGTTCAGCGAGGTTCGCGCCCATGACCATCCGCCTGCATCGCGGCGACCTGCCGAACGACTATGCTGCCGGCGCCAGCGTCGCCATCGACACCGAGACGCTCGGTCTGAACCCGCATCGCGACCGGCTCTGCGTGGTCCAGCTTTCGCGCGGCGACGGTACTGCTGACGTGGTCCAGATCCCCAAGGGCGGTCCGCGGCCGGTCAATCTGATCCGCCTGCTCGAAGATCCCACAGTGCTGAAGCTGTTCCATTTCGCGCGCTTCGACGTCGCCGTACTGCGCCAGGCGTTTGGCGTGGTCACCGGTCCGGTCTACTGCACAAAGATCGCCTCCAAGCTGACCCGGACCTACACCGACCGGCATGGGCTGAAGGATCTCGTGCGGGAATTGCTGGGCGTCGAACTGTCGAAGCAGCAGCAATCCTCGGATTGGGGCGCCGATACGCTCAGCGATGCGCAACTGACCTATGCGGCGTCCGATGTGCTGCATTTGCATGCGCTGCACACCAAGCTGGAGACGCTGCTGGCGCGCGAGGGCCGCACCGAACTCGCGCAGGCCTGCTTTGGCTTTCTCCCCACCCGGGCCGAGCTCGATCTCTCAGGCTGGGCCGAAACCGACATCTTCGCCCACACTTGACAAATTCTAAGGGATCTTGCGTCAGTTTCGCGGGTAGCAGACGGAGCCGGGGGCGCGGCGCCATTCGCCTGCCGACACGAAAAAGCCGTTAGCGACTGCCATTGCGCGGGGCATGACTGTGGCGATGACATCAACCGATTGGTCTGCGCAGCCGGGTGCGAGCGCGACGCAGCGGCAAGCTGCCTTCAGGGCGGCGCGCCGGCACACGTTGCTTGTGCATGTCCTGCGCCGGGCCATCCCCGTCGCGGCAGTCGTTGCCGTGCTCGCGCTGGTCGTGACGCCTTTCCTCAATCCCCTGCGCGGCCTGTCCAGCGTCTCGATCGACGCGGTCGGGATCTCCGGCGGCAAGGTTCGCATGGAGGCGCCGAGGCTGTCCGGTTATCGCAAGGACAACCGGCCCTATGAGGTGACGGCGCTTGCCGCCCTCCAGAACATTCGCAATCCCACGCAGGTCGAGCTCGAGACGCTGACGGCCCGCCTGCAGATGGAGCGCGAGGGCTGGGTCACGGTCAACGCCAAGACTGGGCTCTTCGACACGCAGAAGGAAAAGCTGCGCCTCGTCGACGATGTCCATGTCCGCACCGAGACAGGCTACGACATCCGCATGCGGACCGCCGATGTCGACTTCAAGGGCGGCACGGTTGCGTCTCGCGAGCCGGTCCAGGTCAATCTCGGCTCCGCCACCGTCGACGCCAACAGTCTCGACGTGAAGGACAATGGCGCGCTGATCACCTTCGAGGGCCGCGTGCAGGTGCTGATCAAGAATGCTCCGGCCGGCACGTTGGCCGGCCCCGAGCGCGAAGGCAGCACGCCGGCGCCGGAACTCCTCGTGCCGCGTGACGATCAGCGGTCGAAAGAGTCCGGTAATTCAGCTACAAATACGTCATCCGCCACCCCGGCGCCCTGAACCGAGACCGTGACATGCAGCCCGCTTCGATGCGCTTCGCTTCAAGAACCCTCGCCGTCCTCGGTCTTGCCGGCTCGCTGGCAGGCGGCGCCTTTTCGCTCGGCGGCTTGTCACTGGGCGGTACGACGCTCGCGATCGCGCTGATGGCGCCGGCCGCGGCCGAGGCCCAGCCCGCCCGTCCGGCGACCGCGCAGGCAGCGCCGGCTCCCGCCCGCAGCCGCAGCCGCAGCGAGGGTTCGGCGCTTGGCGGCCTTGGTGGCGACAGCAAGGAGCCGATCAAGATCGACGCCGACAAGCTCGACGTGCTCGACAAGGAAAACAAGGCGGTCTTTTCCGGCAATGTCGTCGCCGTTCAGGGCGAGACCACCGTGCGCTGCACGGTGATGACCGTGTTCTACGAGGGGCGTGCCGGGCAGGCTGGCGGACCGGGCGGCGCCAAACCCGCCCCGGCCCCGGCCCCAGCTCCGACTCCGGCCCCCGCTGCGGCGGCAGCCGCTCCCGGACAATCCAACGACAGCAGCATCAAGCGCATCGAGTGCAAGGGCCCTGTCACCGTCGTCTCGAAGACGCAGGCGGCGACCTCCGACAACGCGGTGTTCGATCGTGCCAACAACCAGGTCATCATGACCGGCAATGTCGCGCTCAACGACGGCCCCAACATCACGCGTGGCGAGCGGCTGGTCTACAACACCACGACCGGCATCGCGAACGTGCAGGGTGGCCGCGTGCAGGGCTTCTTCGTGCCGAATGCCGAAACCGCCAAGCCCGCTGCGGGCGCGGCCGCCAAGCCGGCCTCGCCCACGAACTGAGCGCTCGACGCTCCCACCGGCGTTGGCCTTCCAAGGGGTCGCGAACGCCTGCCCGATCCTCAGCCAGGCGCAGAAATCCTCCGTGACAGTGTTCGACAAGCCTCCCACCGAGACCTCCCCGCCGCGCGACGCGGAGGCTGTGCGCAGTTCCGGCCTGTTCAGGCGGCTGTGGGGCGATCGCCAGGACGAGGTCGCACGCGAGGCTGCAGCGATAGGCGGTCCAGGTGTCCTGGCCGTCAGCGGCCTGCGCAAGAGCTATGGCGGGCGCGTCGTGGTCTCCGAGGCGAGCCTGTCCGTGCGCCAGGGCGAGGCTGTCGGCCTGCTGGGCCCCAACGGCGCAGGCAAGACCACGATCTTCTACATGATCACCGGGCTCGTCCCCGCCGATCTCGGCGTGATCTCGCTCGAGGGCAACGACATCACCGGCCTGCCGATGTACCAGCGCGCGCGCCTTGGCATCGGCTACCTCCCGCAGGAGGCCTCGATCTTTCGCGGCCTCAGCGTCGAGGACAATATCCGCGCGGTGCTCGAGGTCGTCGAACCCGATCGCAAGAGCCGCGACCGCCAACTCGACACGCTGCTGGAAGAGTTCAACATCGCCCGCCTGCGCAAGTCGCCCTCTATCGCGCTGTCGGGCGGCGAGCGCCGGCGCTGCGAGATCGCGCGCGCGCTTGCCGGCAAGCCCTCGTTCATCCTGCTCGATGAGCCCTTCGCGGGTATCGATCCGATCGCGGTCGGTGACATCCAGGCGCTGGTGCGGCAATTGACGGATCGCGGCATCGGCGTGCTGATCACCGACCACAATGTCCGCGAGACTCTGGGTCTCGTCGATCGCGCCTATATCATCCACAGCGGCCGCGTCCTGACCGAGGGCTCCCCGGCAGAGATCATCGCAAATCCGGACGTGCGCCGGGTCTACCTCGGCGAGGATTTCCGGCTCTGATCGAGGCGGGCGTCGCGCTGTTCCGCACGCGCCAGCCGACTGCGAGCCGAGCGGGTCGTTCAGTGTAAGGCCCGGCCGCCTCCGGACCGTTTTGCTTCGGGCGCAGCGAAAGGTGCGATGCCGCCGAGGCAGCTTGGTTTGCGCGCTGCATTAACTCCCTGCTCAAATTGGCGGCAAGGGCTTTGACGCGCCGCATTCAGGGCGCTAGGCTCCCGACCGTGAAGCAAGAAGCGTGCCGAAATGGCGCGCTGCCACGAAAGGGACCGCGAGCGCAATGGCGATGATGCCGCGCATGGAGCTGCGCCAGGGCCAGTCCCTGGTGATGACGCCGCAACTGCTGCAGGCCATCAAGCTTCTGCAATTGTCGCATCTGGAGCTCCAGAGCTTCGTCGAGGGCGAGCTTGAGCGCAATCCGCTGCTCGAGCGAGATGAGCCCGGCGACGGCCCGTTCCAGCTTAATGGAGGCGATGGGCCTTTGGCGGTGGATGCCGAGACTTTTGCGCGTGCCGAGAGCCTGAACACGCAGGAAGGCATGGAGAACCGGCTCGGCACCGGCCTCGACAATGTCTTCCAGGGCGAACAGCCGACGGTAGCTCGGCTCGATACCCGCGGCGCCGACTCCCTGCCGATCATCGGCGGTGCCTATGGCGGCTCCGGCGGCTCGTTCGAGGACGGGCCTGACGGCTTCGAGAGCGGGCTGACGGTGCAGCTCTCGCTGCATGACCATCTCGCGGCGCAGCTCGATCTCGCCGTGACGGACGCAGCCGAGCGCATCATCGGTCGCCACCTCATCGATGCGGTCGACGATTCCGGCTATCTCGGCGAGCCTCTGGAGGGGATCGCCGAGCGCCTCGGCATCACGCTCGCCAGGGTCGAGCAGGTCCTGACGATCGTCCAGGCCTTCGATCCCTCCGGCGTCGCGGCGCGCGACGTCTGCGAATGCCTTTCGATCCAGCTGCGCGATCGCAATCGCTTCGATCCCGCCATGCAGGCGCTGGTGTCCCATCTCCATCTCGTCGCCAAGCGCGATTTCTCAGCGCTCAAGCGGATATGCGGCGTCGATGACGAGGACATCGCCGACATGGTCAGCGAGATCAGGCGGCTCGATCCCAAGCCCGGTCGCGGCTATGGCGGTTCGGCCGCCGAGACGGTGGTGCCCGACGTCTTCATCAGGGCAGCCCCCGACGGCTCCTGGCTCGTCGACCTGAACCCCGACACCCTGCCGCGCGTGCTGGTCAACCAGACCTACCACTCCAGGGTATCGAGGGCTGCGCGCAAGGATGAGGACCGGGCCTTCATCGCCGAATGCCTGCAGACGGCGAACTGGCTGACGCGGTCGCTCGAGCAGCGAGCCCGCACCATCTTGAAGGTCGCCAGCGAAATCGTGCGCCAGCAGGACGGGTTCTTCGCCCATGGCGTCGAGCACCTGAGGCCGCTGAACCTGAAAACCGTGGCCGACGCCATCGGCATGCATGAATCCACCGTCTCGCGGGTTACCTCGAATAAATACCTGACCTGTTCGCGCGGTGTGTTCGAGATGAAATATTTCTTCTCGGCCTCGATCGCCGCCACAGGTTATGGCGAGGCGCACTCGGCCGAGGCCGTGCGCTTCCGGATCAAGCAGATGATCGAGGACGAGGCGCCCAGCGAGGTTCTCTCCGACGACGCCATCGTCGCACGGCTGAAATCGGGTGGAATCGACATTGCGCGCCGCACGGTCGCGAAATATCGCGAGTCGTTGCGTATCCCGTCGTCCATGGAACGGCGCCGCGAAAAGGTCGCGATGGCGATGGGCAGCCGCTGAGCGTGTCTCGGGTCAAGCCCGAAATGGTCGGCGCATGGGCGCCATGTTTGTGCAGGGGCTCATTGACATACCCCTGACCCCGTTCTTACCTCCTGAAGATGGCCGCGACTGGTCATGGCTAAAGAAGGGGAAGCACTCCATGAGCTTGCGAATCTCCGGCAAGAACCTCGATGTTGGCGAGGCCCTTCGAGGGCAGGCCGAGGCCCGAGTAGCCGCCGCGCTCAGCAAATATTACGAGGGCGGCTTCCAGGGACATGTGACCGTCGGAAAGGACGGAACGGCTTTCAAGACCGATGGCGTCCTCCACCTTTCGTCGGGTATCACGCTGGAAGCATCGGGCACGGCGCATGACGCCTATGCCAGCCTCGACAAGATGGCCGAGCGTATCGAGAAGCGCCTGCGGCGCTACAAGCGCCGACTCAAGGACCGTTCCACCCCCGCCAATGGCCGGGATGCCGGCATTGAAATCCCCAGCTATGTGATCGCCGCTCCAGATGACGAGGTTGAGGAGCACGAGGCCAGTTCTTCCGGCGACAACCCGGTGATCGTGGCGGAATCGACGAAATCCTTCCATGTCATGACGGTCAGCGACGCTGTTGCCGAGCTCGATCTGACTGGCGCACCGGTGGTAATCTTTAGGCACGCTGGCAATGGGCGGATGAACGTCGTATACCGCCGCCGCGATGGCAACATCGGATGGATTGATCCTCCGGCTGCGCTTTCGTAACGCCGGCCGGCGACAGCCCCGGCTGTCAATCTGACTCGTGCCGACGGCCAAGGCCGGCACGGGACATGCATGGACTGGCCCATGATGCTGATCGACCTTCTGACTCCCGCTGCGGTGATCTCGCCTCTGCGAGCCAATGGCAAGAAACAGGCCCTGCAGGAGCTTTCGCTGCACGCGGCCCGCGTCACCGGTCTCCCAGAACGCGACCTGTACGAGGCGCTGCTTCAGCGCGAGCGCCTCGGCTCGACCGGTATCGGTGACGGCATCGCGATCCCGCATGGCCGCATGCCCGGCATCGACCGGCTGGTCGGCCTGTTCGCGCGGGCCGAGAAGCCCATCGATTTCGAGGCGCTGGACGGCCAGCCCGTCGACATCATCTTCGTCCTGATCGCCCCTGAGGGCGCAGGCGCGGACCATCTCAAGGCGCTGGCGCGCGTCGCGCGCGTGCTTCGCAACCAGACCGTGCTGGAGCAGATCCGCATGGTCCGCGATCCCGCAGCGATCTACGCGATCCTCTCGGAATCCGCGGCCAAGGCGGCCTGAGGACGAGGCTGCCTGTGCGGCCGGGCGTGCCCGCCGCCGGGGCGCCTCTGGCTGGAAGCCTTCAAACCTGGGGTTGGACAGAGCCGCCCGAGCCGCTATGACGCCCTGAACAATGGCGTCGCGGTGGAGCGGTCTTCAGCGCGGCGCATCAATTCGCGTCGGAGCAGCCTCTAATGGCCTATACCCATGTCGATCTTTTCCCGCTCGGCGAGGACACGACGCCGTACCGCAAGCTCGGCACCGAGGGTGTCTCGGTCGAGACGATCGGCGATCGCGAAGTGCTCACCGTCTCGCGCGAGGCCATCCGGAGCCTCAGCGAGCAGGCCTTCATCGACATCAACCACCTTCTGCGCCCGGGCCATCTCGCCCAGCTGGGCAAGATCCTCGACGATCCCGAGGCGACCTCGAACGACAAGTTCGTCGCCTATGACCTCCTGAAGAACGCCAATATCGCAGCCGGCGGCGTGCTGCCGATGTGCCAGGACACCGGCACCGCGATCATCATGGGCAAGAAGGGCCGCATGGTCTGGACCGAGGGCGACGACGAGGCGGCGCTCGGCGAGGGCGTGGCCGATGCCTATTTCAAGCGCAACCTTCGCTATTCCCAGGTCGCACCGCTCTCGATGTTCGAGGAGAAGAACACCGCGACCAACCTGCCGGCGCAGATCGACATCTATGCTGAAGGCAAGGGGCACAACGAGGACGCCTACAAGTTCCTCTTCGTCGCCAAGGGCGGCGGCTCCGCCAACAAGACCTTCCTGTTCCAGGCGACGCCCTCGCTCCTGACCAAGGACCGCATGATGGCGTTCCTCAAGGAGAAGATCCTGACGCTGGGCACCGCGGCCTGCCCGCCCTACCACCTCGCCATCGTCATCGGCGGGACCTCGGCCGAACAGAACCTCAAGACGGTCAAGCTCGCCTCGACGAAGTATCTCGACGCTCTGCCGACATCCGGCTCGCCCTCCGGCCACGCCTTCCGTGACCTGGAGATGGAGGAGGAGGTCCATAAGCTGACGCAGGCGCTCGGCGTAGGTGCCCAATTCGGCGGCAAGTATTTCTGCCACGACGTGCGCGTCATCCGCCTGCCGCGCCACGGCGCCTCGTTGCCGATCGGGCTCGGCGTCTCCTGCTCGGCCGACCGCCAGGCCAAGGGCAAGATCACCCGCGACGGCATTTATTTGGAGGCGCTCGAGACCAACCCGGCGAAGTACCTGCCGGAGGTCGAGGACGCCTCGCTTGGCGGCGATGTCGCCAGGATCGACCTCAATCGCCCGATGAGCGAGGTGCTCGCCACGCTCTCGCAATATCCGGTGAAGACGCGCCTCTCGTTGACCGGCACGATCATCGTCGCGCGCGATTCCGCCCATGCCAAGATCCGCGAGCGGCTCGAAAGCGGGCAGGGCATGCCCGACTATCTCAAGAACCATCCGGTGTATTACGCAGGTCCCGCCAAGACGCCCGATGGCATGGCCTCGGGCTCGTTCGGGCCGACCACCGCGGGGCGGATGGACAGTTTCGTCGACCAGTTTCAGTCCTTCGGCGGCTCGATGGTGATGCTCGCCAAGGGAAATCGCTCGGCTGCGGTGCGCGAAGCCTGCAAGAAGCATGGCGGCTTCTATCTCGGTTCGATCGGCGGCCCTGCGGCCCGTCTGGCTCAGGACTGCATCAGGAAGGTGGAGGTGCTGGAGTATCCCGAGCTCGGCATGGAGGCGGTCTGGCGCATCGAGGTTGAGGACTTCCCGGCCTTCATCGTGATCGACGACAAGGGCAACGACTTCTTCAAGGAGTTGAACCTCGGATGAGGATAGCTCTTCCTCTCGCGCTCGCCGCCATCGCTCTGATACCGGCTGTCGCAAGCGCGCAAGGCCGCGCGAATGCGCCGGCGAACTGCTCGCGCGACCTGTTCCAGAACGAGGCCGGGTATCGCCAGCAGCAGACGCGGCTCGCCTCGGTTGCGACTGCAGACCAGGCCACGCAGTGTCGCGCCTGGCGCGAGCACGTCACCTATCTCCAGAAGGCTCGCACGGTGTTCGCGACCTGCCAGACCGGACGCCTGCGCGAGGAGAATGTCGGCCTGATGGATACATCGCTTGCCGAATACCGCGTCCTGTTGTCGGATCGCTGCAAGCGCTGACGACCAGTATCGGTCCGTCCTTATATTTAAAGTATTGTTTTGAAAGGCGTTTTCATGTCAGGACAAAGCGAGGCCCCCCTCGGTATTGCCGTGATTCCTGTCACGCCGTTTCAGCAGAATTGCTCGATCGTCTGGTGCACGAGGACGATGCAGGCAGCCATCGTCGATCCCGGTGGGGATGTCGCGCAGATACAGCGTGCGCTGGGCGAACTTTCCGTTACCCCGGTCGCGATCTGGCTAACCCATGGCCACATCGACCATGCCGGCGGCGCGACTGAGTTGGCCGAGGCGCTCTCGATCGGGATCATCGGTCCCCATGAGGCGGACGGTTTCCTGCTCGAAGACCTCCCTACCTCCGGCCTGCGCTTCGACATGCGCGACGTCCGGGCGGTGAAGCCCACGCGCTGGCTCGACGAGGGCGACGAGGTGTCGGTGGGCGACGTCTCGTTCTCGGTCCAGCATGTTCCCGGTCATACCCCCGGGCATGTGACCTTCTTTCAGAAGGACGTGCGCTTCCTGCTGGCTGGCGACACCGTGTTCGCGGGCTCGGTCGGGCGTACGGATTTCCCCTATGGCAGCCACGATGCGCTGATCTCGGGCATCAAGACGAAGCTCCTGCCGCTCGGCGATGACGTTCAGTTCCTGCCCGGCCATGGCCCGGCCAGCACGCTGGGCGCGGAGCGGCTCAACAACGAGTTCCTGCGGGACTAGAGGCAATCTCGGAACGTGAGGCTGGAGGGGGGCGTCTGCGGACTCTGGTCTCGGCCTGCGCTGGATACGAAAAGACCCGCAGCGAAAATTCGCTACGGGCCCTGGTAGAACCAACGGCCATGTCCTGAACGGGTGCGCGTACATCCGGCGTCAAACGTTCGGCTCATGGCCGTCTTCTGCGGCATAGGAGGGCAGGTGAACGCCCTCGACATTGCCGTGACCCTGAAATGGTGGTGGACTAGGCTGATTACAAGGGGGCCGCCGCCGACGACACGTGCCGCCATTCCAGCAGCATGTCGGGCTCGCCCTCTTCATTGCGAGAGCCGTCGTTCATGTCCAGGATCCTGAAGCCCCGAGCCGCATAGAAGGCGCGCGCCGCCTGGTTGCGCTGGAAGGTATAGAGGCGGAGGACGGACTGGCTGCGCTCCTTCGCCTTGTCGAGCAGCAGGGAACCGACTCCGCGCCGCTCATGTCCAGGCAGCAGATAGAGTTGTTCGAGCTCCGCGCCATCCAGCGTCATGAAGCCGATGATCGTCTCGTTCGAGCGCGCGATCCATGTCTCGCCACTGGCGAGCATCACGGCTTCTATCCAGTGGCGGACATCTGCGTCGCTGTGGACGCGACGCAGATAGGGCAGGGCCCAGGTGCGGGACGCCAGGTAGAGCGAGGCAATCTCCGAGGCGTCGCGCGCATCCGCGCGTTCGATCGTCACGTCGCTGCGTCCCGGCATCCCGTTTTCCCCGTGCTCAGGCCTCGAAGACGTTGCCGAGGAAGTCGAGCTTGCCGACGATGATGCCGTTTTCACGCAGGATCGCGTAGGCGGTCGTGGCGTGGAAATAGAAGTTCGGCACGGCAAAGCGCGTCAGGTAGACCTCGCCCTTCATCGTTGCCGTCGCCGATGGTCCGCGCGGGAAGGTGACGTCCCGGGTAAGGCCCGCATCGAGCGCTGCAGGGTCGACCGACGCGGCGAAGGCGAGGGTCTTGGCGATGCGTGCCTTCAGCTCGTCGAAGGTCTTTTCCTCATCGGGGAACTTCGGGTTCTCGCCGCCGCCGACGCGCGCCGCGGAGTTCTTGACGAAGTCGCAGGCCAACTGGATCTGGCGCGTGAACGGCAACATGTCGGGCGCAAGCCGCGCATTCAGCAGCACCTCGGGCTGGATCTTCCGGGCCGCGGCCTGCTCGACGGCCTTGTCGAGGATCACGGTGAGCGCATTCAGGGTCTGGATGAAGCCGGAGATTGCGGCTGAGTGAGCGGAAAGCGGCATGGAAGCATCCTTGGGGATCGACAGGCCCGGACGGGACTGTAGCCATGCCGATATAGGCGCTTTGATCTCCAGCGGAAGCCGGTCGGAGATCGATTTTCTCCGGCACGAAGCATCGTCGCTGCAATAAAAAACCGCCCCGGCGCTTATGGTCACGCAGGGGCGGCTCGAATTGAACTCAGGCGGTGGCCGCAGGCCCCGGGAACACTCCCGACGCCCGCGCTCGACCATCAGGTCCTGATCTCAGTCCTTGGCGCGTTCCACATAGGCGCCGGTCTCGGTCATCACCACGATGCGGGTGCCGGGGCCGATATGGGGCGGCACCGAGGTGCGCACGCCGTTGGTCAGCATGGCGGGCTTGTAGGAGGAGGAGGCCGTCTGGCCCTTGGTGACCGGCTCGGTCTCGGCGACCTCGCAGGTGACGCGCTGCGGCAGCTCGATCGCGACGGCCTTGTCCTCGAACACCGAGAGCGAGACCTTCATGCCTTCCTGGAGATAGGGGGCCATGTCGCCGACCACGTCGCCATCGACATTGATCTGGTCGAAGGTCTCGGGGTTCATGAAGACGTACTGCTCGCCATCCTGGTAGAGATAGGTGAAGTCGCGGTCCTCGACATAGGCGCGCTCGACCTGCTCGGTCGTCTTATAGCGCTGCGTCATCTTGGTGCCGTCATGGATCCGGCGCATGTCGATCTGCGTCGTCGGCGTGCCCTTGCCCGGGAAAAAGCTCTCGGCGGACAGCACCGAGCAGAGATGCCCGTCGAGCTCGAGCACGTTACCCTTGCGGACGGATGAAGCGATGACCTTGACCACGTGGAATGTCCCTGAACTTGCGCGGCCAGCGCCGCCATTTGCTGAAATTCGTTGCGCGCACCTACCGCATTAGACGCAAAAACGGAAGGGTCTGCGCAGGCACGATGTCGGTTCAGCTTGACATTGGCGCGATGTAGCTACAATTAAATCACGGAAGTTGCGTTTGATCCCAAGAAGAGCGAACGCAATCTCCGCGAGCGAGGGCTCGCCTTCGAGTTTGTCTCGGACTTCGCCTGGGAAGCCGCGCAGACCCGAGCAGATTTGCGGTTCGACTATCCCGAACGCCGCTTCATAGCGACGAGCCGTATCGGGTCCAGATTGTATGTCCTCTGCTTCACGCCGATACCCGGAGGCATTCGCGTGATCAGTTTTCGCAAGGCCAATGATAGAGAGGTCAGACGCTATGACGAAGCTCAAGCATGACGTCGAGATCCCTCTCGAGCCGATGACCGACGCTGAAGGTGAGGTCAGGGAACTGACGCGGGCGGATTTCGCGGCCATGCGGCCTGCCTATGAAGTTCTTCCGCCAGAATTGGTTGAGGCCATGCGGCGTCATCGCGGCGAGCGCGGTCCCCAGAAGGCGCCGACCAAGAAACTCGTGAGCCTTAGGCTCGACCAGGACGTGCTGGAGCGGGTCAAGCAGGATGGCGCCGGCTGGCAGACCCGGATCAATGACATCCTGCGCGATGTCTTGTTCAAGCGGGCGGGTTGAAAGCGCGTGACGGCATCGATCATGCCGCCTTTCTGGCGGCCAGACATCCATGCGGACCGGCGCCCGGCGCTGCTGGCGCGCGCGCGCATCAAGAGCGCGCTGCGGCGCTGGTTCGAGGCGCGCGATTTCGTCGAGGTCGAGGCTGCTATCCTGCAGGTCTCGCCCGGCAACGAGACGCATCTGCACGGCTTTGCAACCACGCTGGTCGACAATGCGGGGCTGAGCCATCCCTACTACCTGCACACCTCGCCTGAATTCGCGGCCAAGAAGCTCCTCGCGGCCGGCGAACGCCGCATTTTCGATTTCGCGCGCGTCTTCCGCAATCGCGAGCGTACGGCGCTGCATCATCCCGAATTCACGATGCTGGAATGGTATCGAGCCGGTGAGGATTACGACGCGCTGATGGCCGATTGCGGGGCGCTGATGGCGCTGGCAGCCGAGACTGCGGGGGTGACGACCCTGCGCTGGCGAGAGCGCGAGGCCGATCCTTTCGCCGAGCCTGAGCGGCTGACGCTGCACGAGGCTTTCGCCCGTCATGCCGGCATCGACCTGCTCTCGACGGTAGCGGCCGATGGCACGACCGACCGCGCGGCGCTCGCTGCTGCGGCCATCCCAGCCGGCATCCGGCTCGCCGCCGACGACAGTTGGTCGGACATCTTTAGCCGCGTCCTGTCCGAGCGCATCGAGCCGCATCTCGGCCAAGGCCGCGCCACGATCCTGTGCGAATACCCGATCTCGGAGGCCGCTTTGGCGCGCCCCAAGCCGGGAGATGGCAGGGTGGCTGAACGGTTCGAGTTTTATGCCTGCGGTGTCGAACTCGCCAATGCCTTTGGCGAACTGACCGACGCAAGCGAGCAGCGCCGCCGTTTCGAGGCCGACATGGACGAAAAGGCCCGCATCTATGGCGAGCGCTATCCGATCGACGAGGATTTCCTGGCCGCGCTCTCGGTTATGCCGCAGGCCTCGGGCATCGCGCTCGGCTTCGACCGGCTGGTGATGCTCTGCACAGCGGCCCGCCGCATCGAGGACGTGCTCTGGACGCCAGTGGCGGAACCGGGCAGGACGGCGCGATGAACGCCCATACCCCCAGCCGTGGTATCGATGCGCTGATCGCGCGCGGACTCGTCGCGCCCGATGAGCGCGCGGCGCTCGACGCCGTCGCAGCGCGCTATGCGGTCGCGGTGACGCCGGCGATGGCCGATCTGATCGACCCCAACGATCCCGAAGATCCGATCGCAAGACAGTTCATCCCGAGCGCGGCCGAACTGGTCACGCTGCCGCAGGAGCTGGCCGATCCGATCGGTGACGAGGCGCATTCGCCTGTCGAGGGCGTGGTCCACCGATATCCCGATCGCGCGCTCCTGAAGCTCGTCCATGCCTGCCCGGTCTACTGCCGCTTCTGTTTCCGCCGCGAGATGGTCGGGCCCGGCGGCGATGCGCTGACCGGCGAAAAGCTAGAGGCGGCGCTGGCCTATCTCGCTGCCCATCCCGAGATCTGGGAGGTCATCATGACGGGCGGCGACCCCTTCATCATGACCGCGCGGCGGGTGCGTGCGGTGGCCGAGCGGTTGGCTGCCATTCCTCACATCAAGGTCGCGCGCTGGCACACCCGCGTGCCGATCGTCGATCCCGGCCGCATCACGGAGGAGTTCGCGCAGGCGCTGCGTATTCCCGGCAAGGCGAGCTACATCGCCATTCACGCCAATCACCCGCGCGAGTTCACTGCAGATGCACGCGATGCGATCGCACGCCTCGCCGATGCCGGCCATGTGCTGATCAGCCAGAGCGTGCTGCTCAAGGGCGTCAATGCCGACGTCTCGACGCTGTCGGCGCTGATGCGCGCCTTCGTCGAGAACCGCATAAAGCCCTACTACCTGCATCACCCCGATCTCGCGCCCGGCACGGCGCAGTTCCGCCTCTCGCTGGAGGAGGGGCAGGCCCTCGTCAAAAGCCTGCGCGGGCATCTTTCGGGCCTGTGCCAGCCGACTTATATCCTCGATATCCCTGGTGGGGCCGGCAAGATCCCGGTCGGTCCCGCCTTTCTCTCGGGCTGCGAGACTCCCGGCGCGGAAGCCCTGGCGGAAGATCGCCACGGCGATCTCCACCAATATCCACCGGCCTGAGCGAGCCCTGGCGAGCGGCCGCCATGGAAGGACAAGACAATGCAAGACAAGATGCCCATCGCGATCGTCTCCGACATCGTCTGCCCCTGGTGCTTTATCGGCAAGGCGCGGCTTGAAAAGGCGCTGGAGACACATGGCCTGACGGATCGGGTCGCCATCACCTGGCTGCCCTATGAGTTGAACCCCGACATGCCCGACGAGGGCATGGACCGCACCGCCTACCTCGACTCCAAGTTCGGGCCGGGAAAGCGCAAGGAGATCGAGCTCAGGCTCTCTGAGGCGGCGCTTGAAAGCGGCGTCACCTTCAACTGGGGCAAGGTCACGAAAAGCGTGAACACCCGGATGGCGCACATGCTGGTCGCGGCGGCCTCCACCGTGATGCGCGGCAGCGAGATGACGGCCACCCTCTTCAAAGCCTATTTCCAGGATGGCCGCGATATCGGCGATCTCGACACGCTGGTCGCCATAGCGGGCGAGCTCGGCTTCGACGAGAACGCCGCGCGCGACGAACTCACCAATGACGAGTTGCGCGAGACCGTAATCGGCCTCGAGGCCCATGCACAGAAGGTCGGTGTCACCGGCGTGCCGTTCTTCATCGTCGACGGCAAGCTGGCGGTTTCGGGCGCGCAGACGGCCGATGTCTGGGCGCAGGTGTTCGAGCAGGTCAGGCGCGACGCGGCCTGACCCGATATGGCGACGGTTCGCTATCTCAGTCATCCGCAGGTCGCCATCGACCCGGATGTGCCGGTGCCGGATTGGGGCCTGTCGCCTCTCGGCCGTCAGCGCACGCAGGCGTTTGCGAGCGCGGTGGCGTTGCGGGACACCCGCCGCATCGTCGCGTCTGCCGAGCGCAAGGCGATAGAGACGGCCGAAATCGTCGCGGCGGCGCTCGGCATCGGTGTGGAGATACGGCCGGCCATGCATGAGAACGACCGCTCGGCGACGGGCTATCTGCCGCCGCCAGAATTCGAGGCGACAGCCGATGCGTTCTTCGCCTCGCCCGAGCACAGTGTGCGCGGCTGGGAGCGTGCCATCGACGCCCAGGCTCGCATCGTTGCGGAGGTCGAAGCGGTGCTCGCGAGCCATGCCGGGGCGGGCGACATCCTGCTCGTCGGCCATGGCGGCGTCGGCACCTTGCTGTTCTGTCATCTTGGCCGCGAGCCGATCAGCCGCAGGCGCGACCAGCCCGGCGGTGGCGGCAATATTTTCGCGTTCGACGCCGCGTCGCGAATCGTGCACCACCCCTGGCGGGCCCTGGAGGAGATCGACGACCGATGACGCAGCCGAAATTCAATGACCTGCGCGACCGGATGATCGTGGCGCTCGACGTGCCCACCGTCTGGGACGCCTACCGCATCGTCTCGGCGCTCGGCGACAGCGCGAGCTTCTACAAGATCGGCTACCGCCTGGCCTTCGCCGGCGGGCTCGACCTTGCCCGCCAGCTCGTGACCGAGGGCAAGAAGGTCTTTCTGGACCTCAAGCTTCACGACATCGGCAACACCGTCACCGAGGGCGTGGAATCGCTGACAAAGCTCGGCGTGACCTTCCTGACGGTCCACGCCTATCCGCAGACCATGCGCGGCGCGGTCGAGGGGCGCGGCGACAGCGATCTCCGGATCTTGGCCGTCACTGCGTTGACCTCCTATGACGATGTCGACCTGCGCGACGCCGGCTATTCGCTGGCGGTGCGCGATCTCGTGCGCCTGCGCGCCGAGCAGGCCCGCACATCGGGCATCGACGGTATCGTCTGCTCGGCGGCCGAAACCGAGATCGTACGCGATGTCATCGGCCCCGACATGGTCATCGTCACGCCCGGCATCCGGCCTGCCGGCAGCGCCGCGGGCGACCAGAAGCGCACCCTGACGCCGGCCGAGGCGATCAGGGCCGGCGCCGATCACCTCGTCATCGGGCGTCCCATCATCCGCGCGGCAGACCCGCGTGCGGCGACGGCCGCGATCATGGACGAGATCGCGGCGGCCACGTAGTCTCGCGCGCCGAACCCGAATCCAAGCAGACGGATCGAACACGATGCCCAAGGGATATGTCGTAGCGCGCGCGAAGGTCACCAACGCGACGCAATGGGCGGCCTACGCCGCAAAGGCCTCCGAGGCCATCAAGCAGTATGGCGGCACCCCGCTCGTCCGTGGCGGCCAGATGACGGTTGCCGAAGGCGAGGGCTGCGCCCGCAACGTCGTCATCGAGTTCAAGGATTTCGAGAGCGCCAAGGCCTACGCGAACTCGCCCGAATATGCTGCCGCGCGCAAGCTGCGCGAGGGCGCTGGCGAAATCGACATCGTCGTGGTCGAGGGAGTCTGACTATGGCGAAAGGGTACTGGATCGCCCGTGTCGACGTCGATAACCAGGGCGCCTATGACAGCTATCGCGCCCTGAACGCCGTCGCCTTCGCCAAATACGGCGCAAAGTTCATCGTGCGCGGTGGCGAGTTCAAGCTCGCCCGCGGCGAAGGTCGCAAGCACAACGTCGTTATCGAGTTCAAGGACGAGGCGACCGCGCGCGCCTGCTATGCTTCTCCTGAATACCAGGAGGCGATCAAGCACCTCGCCTTGGCCGGCCAGTCGGACCTGATCATCATCGGCGGCTATGAGGGCCCGCAGCCGGGCGAGTGACGCGCGTGACTCGGCTCCAACAAGACAGCCTGGCCGCCATCGGCGTGATCAGCGGCACCTCGATGGATGGCATCGACGTCTCGATCGTCACCAGTGACGGTCGCGATGCCGTCAGCT
Source organism: Allobosea sp. P1_B10 (assembly GCF_056406735.1). Lineage (NCBI taxonomy): Bacteria > Pseudomonadati > Pseudomonadota > Alphaproteobacteria > Hyphomicrobiales > Alloboseaceae > Allobosea > Allobosea sp. P1_B10. Next base: position 609,492 of record NZ_JBFTZP010000003.1, read on the forward strand.
TCGGGGCTGGGGTCTCGTATCCCTATCGCGAAAGCACGCGCCGCGATTTGCAGGCGTTGATTGCAGATGCGCAGCGCGCGCTGACGGAGCCCTTGCTGGAACTCGAGGCCGCGGTCACGGCCGACCATCTGGCCGCGATCCAGCGTTTCATCGCGGACCACGACCTCGACCCGGCGACGATCGATCTTGTCGGCCTGCACGGCCAGACCGTCTACCACCGCCCGCAGCAGCGCTTCACGCGCCAGCTGATCGACGGGCCCGCGATTGCTGATGTGTTGGGCATCGCCACCGTCGACCGCTTCCGATACGCCGATGTCGCGGCAGGCGGGGAGGGCGCTCCGCTTGCGCCGCTCTATCACCGCGCACTCGCACAAGTGCTGCCGCAGCCGGTGATGGTGCTGAACCTCGGCGGCGTCGGCAACGTCACCTATATCGACGGCGAGACCGTTATCGCCTTCGATACCGGGCCCGCCAGCGCCATCCTCGACGATTTCGTGCTGCGCCGTCGCGGCATCGCCTATGACGCCGACGGCGCGCTCGCCGCCAGCGGACAGGCGCATGGCTATCTGGTCACCGATTTCATGACCAATCCCTATTTCGACCGCCCGGCGCCGAAATCGCTCGACCGCAACGATTTCCACCGCCGCGCGCAGGTTGTGGAGGGGCTCTCGGATGCCGATGGTGCAGCCACTCTCGCAGCATTCACGATCGAGAGCATCGCGGATTCCCTGCGCCATGTCCCGCGCCCCCCGGCGCGCTGGCTCGTCGGCGGCGGCGGGCGGCTAAATCGACACTTCATGTCAAAGCTCAACGAGCGCCTGGGCGTGCCGGTCGAACCCGTCGAGGCGGCGGGCTGGGACGGCGATGCGCTCGAGGCGCAGGTCTTTGCCTATCTCGCGATCCGCAGCGTCAAGGGCCTGCCGCTGAGCCTGCCCGGTACCACCGGTGTGCCGGAGCCCCTGACAGGCGGGCGCCTGAATTTGCCATCGTCATTGCGAGCGTAGCGAAGCAATCCAGCCTCATAGGGCCCTGCCGCTCCTGGATTGCTTCGTCGCTTACGCTCCTCGCAATGACGGAAGTTCGCGTCCGCAAGAGTCGCGCCGTGCCCCTGTTAGAGCCACAGGCTGGCGAGGAGAGTGGGCTCCGACCCGAAAACCGCTATCGTCCGGTGAAAACCGGAGCGCGCTTGTCCTTGAAGGCGCGCTGGCCCTCGCGATAATCCGCGCTGCTGAAGCAGGCCGCAATCGAGGCCTGGACCGCCGCGACATCGCGCTCGGCCTCTGGCCGCAGGAGATCGCTCAGGGCATGCTTCACGGCGCGCAGCGTCAGCGGCGCATTGGCTGCGACCTGCTCGAGATATCCGGCCGCCTGCGTCTCGAACATTTCGGCATCCCAGCGGCAATTGACGATCCCCATCCGCAGCGCCTCCTCGCAATCGAGAATCCGCGCGCTCAGCAGGAGATCGCTGGCCGGGCCGTTGCCGAGTTTTGCGACCAGCATCGCGATGCCCTCATAGGCATAGCCGAGCCCCAGCCGCGCGGCAGGCACGCGGAAGCGGGCATCGTGGCGCGCCACCCTTATGTCGCAGCTCATCGCCAGCCCGAACCCGCCGCCGAAGCAGATGCCGCGGATCAGGGCGACCACCGGCTTGGTGGCATGGGCCAGCGCCGCGCAACCGGCCAGATAAGCGCCGTCATAGCGCAGCGTCTCGGCCGCGCCGTCGCGCTTGTCGCCGAATTGCGAGATGTCGGCGCCGGCGCAGAACGCGCGGTCGCCTGCGCCTGTGACGACGATGGCGCGGACCGCCTCGTCGGCTTGTGCCCGGGCGACGAGGCCCGGCAGGCTCGCCCACATCTCGAAGGTCATGGCATTGAGGTTGTCGGGCTGGTCGATCACCAGCCTGGCGAGCCCGTCCTCGGCCTCGTAGCGAATTTCTGCCATGCACCTGTCCCGCATTGCGGTCTCATCCGCCGCTACCCACAAGCCTAACGGCAAAACCAGCATCTGACCTCTGCGTTTTCGCAATGCCAGCCCGGTTGCAGCGCGTTGCACGGCAACTTAACTCTCAGGTGTCGCCGCACTCGCTCCTTTCGGACCATCCCGCCTGCGCGACATCTCGAAGGCGGCCTCCGGCACGAACGCAAATCGCGGCATGGCACAGCATCTCGAATTCGGGCTCGATACCTTTGGCGACGTCACCTCAGGGGCAGACGGCGCAGCGCTCCCGCATGCGCAGGTTATCCGCAATGTCATCGCTGAGGGCGTGCTGGCCGACAAGGTCGGTGTCGATTTCTTCGGCGTCGGCGAGCATCACCGCGCCGATTTCGCGATCTCTTCGCCCGAGACCGTGCTGGCGGCGATCGCGCCACTGACCAGCCGGATCAAGCTGGGCTCGGCCGTAACCGTACTGAGCTCGGACGATCCGATCCGCGTCTTCCAGCGCTTCTCGACAGTGGACGCCGCCTCTAACGGGCGCGCCGAGGTCATCCTGGGCCGTGGCTCCTTCACCGAATCCTTCCCGCTTTTCGGCTTCGATCTCAGCCAGTACGAGGTGCTGTTCGAGGACAAGCTCGACCTTTTCGCGGGCCTGATCGCCGGCGGACCCGTGACCTGGAGCGGCAGCACCCGCCCGCCGCTGACCCGGCAGGAGGTCTTCCCCCCGATCGAGCACGGCGCGCTGAAGACCTGGATCGGCGTCGGCGGCAGCCCGGAATCGGTGGTGCGGGCGGCGCGCTACAACCTGCCGCTGATGCTCGCCATCATCGGCGGCGATCCCCAGCGCTTCCGGCCTTATGTCGATCTCTACCACCGCGCCTTCGCCCAGCTCGACAAGCCGGTGCCGCCGGTCGGCGTGCATTCGCACGGCTTCGTGGCCGAGACGGACGCGCAGGCCCGCGAATTGCTTTTCGACGACTACAAGGTGATGCGCGACAAGATCGGCGGCGAGCGCGGCTGGCCGTCGCTGCGGCGGGAGGAGTTCGAGCAGGAGATCGCGCGGGGCTCGCTCTATGTCGGCTCCCCAGAGACCGTTGCGCGAAAGATCGCCGCGACGATGAAGGGGCTGTCCGCCTCGCGCTTCCAGATGAAGTACAGCGCCGGCCCGCTCTCGCATGAGAAGATGATGGGGAGCATCGCCCTCTACGGCGAAAAGGTCATCCCGCTGGTACGCGAGATGCTGGCCTGACCTCGCCCGCCCCTTACGGCATCTTCGCGGGATCGACCGAGATCGACTGCTTCAGCGCCCGCAGGCCGAAAGTCGTGCGGGTCTGGCGGATGCCGGGGATGCGGTAGAGGGTCTGGCGCAGGAAGCGCTCGTAATGGTCGGTTCCTGTGACAGCGACCTTGGCGAGGTAATCGTACTCGCCCGTGACGAGATGCGCTTCGATGACCTCCGGAGCCCGCGCCAGCGCCTCGCCGAACTGGTCCAGGACCTTGTCGTCATGCTTGTCGAGCGTGATCTCGACGAAAACGATGTTGGTATAGCCCAGCACCTTGTGGTCGAGCACGGCGACATATTTTTCGATCGCGCCGCTCTCCTCTAGCCGCTTGACCCGGGTCCAGCACGGCGAGGCCGAGAGCCCCACCTTCTCTGCCAGCGCCTGCGTGGTCAGGCGCCCGTCCTCCCGCAGCGCCGACAGAATCCGCCTGTCGATGGCGTCAAGATCGTCGCTTCGCCGAGGTTTGCCGCTCATCGGTATGCCATTCCGTAAAAGTGCTGTTATGCGGGATATCATTCCGCAAATCAGTGATATCGCAGCCATTTTCGGGAGCAATCTTTTCCTGCGCCGAACTAGCGTTGAGGTCATCGGGGAGTGCCGAGGGGAACAAGCGCGAATTGGCGCGGCCCGCTTGGCGAGGGGGAGACAAGATGTCTTGCCGTTTGTGTCTATCGGCTGAATGCTGCTTCCCGAACAGGGATGGAGCGCGGCCATGACCACCACCACTCCGCTTCGCTTTCACGTGCCGCAGCCGGCGAGCCGGCCGGGCGAGAAACCCGACTTCTCCCATGTCGTCGTGCCCGAGGCTGGTTCGGTCCGGCGCCCGCCGGTCGATGTGGCGCCCGACGAGATCCGCGATCTCGCCTATTCGATCATCCGCGTGCTCGACCGTGACGGGCAGGCAGTGGGGCCCTGGGTGCCCGATCTCGACAAGGATTCGCTGGTCAAGGGCCTGCGCCATATGATGACGCTGCGCGCTTTCGACGCCCGCATGCAGATGGCCCAGCGCCAGGGCAAGACCTCGTTCTACATGCAGCACACGGGCGAGGAGGCGGTCAGCTGCGCCTTCCGCATCGCGCTCTCGCCGGGCGACATGAACTTCCCGACCTACCGTCAGGCGGGGCTGCTCATCGCCAACGAATACCCGCTCGTCGAGATGATGTGCCAGATCTACTCCAACGAGCGCGACCCGATGAAGGGCCGCCAGTTGCCTGTGATGTACTCCTCCAAGGAGCACGGCTTCTTCTCGATCTCCGGCAACCTCACCACCCAGTTCGTGCAGGCAGTCGGCTGGGCCATGGCCTCGGCGATCAAGGGCGATACGAAGATCGCGGCCGCCTGGGTCGGCGATGGTTCGACGGCGGAATCGGATTTCCACGCCGCGCTGGTCTTCGCCTCGACCTACAAGGCGCCTGTCGTCCTCAACGTCGTCAACAACCAGTGGGCCATCTCGACCTTCCAGGGCATCGCCCGCGGCGGTTCCGGTACATTTGCAGCGCGAGGCCTGGGCTTCGGCATTCCGGCCCTGCGCGTCGACGGCAACGACTACCTCGCGACCTATGCGGTGGCGCAATGGGCGGTCGAGCGCGCGCGGCGCAATCTCGGGCCGACGCTGATCGAATACGTCACCTATCGCGCAGGCGCGCATTCGACCTCGGACGATCCTTCCGCCTATCGCCCCAAGCATGAATCCGATGGCTGGCCGCTGGGCGATCCGCTGATCCGGCTGAAGGAACACCTGATCGCCATCGGCGCCTGGACCGAGGAGCGCCACAAGCAGACCGAGGCCGAGATCATGGCCACCGTGATCGCGGCGCAGAAGGAGGCCGAGAGCTTCGGCACGCTGCATGCCGGTGGAAAGCCCTCCGCGCGCGACATTTTCGAGGACGTCTACGCCGAGCTGCCGCCGCATCTGCGCCGCCAGCGCCAGCAGATCGGGGTGTGATGATGGCTTATCGGCAGACGCACCACCCCGTCATTGCGAGCGCAGCGAAGCAATCCAGCAGCAGCGCCCCACGCCTCCCTGGATCGCTTCGTCGCCGCGCTCCTCGCAATGACGGTCGCGGTTCGACCGCGCGCATGGGAGGGCTCTGAGTATGGCCCGCATGACGATGATCGAGGCGATCCGATCCGCCATGGACATCTCGATGGGGCGCGACGAGAACGTCGTGGTCTATGGCGAGGATGTCGGCTTCTTCGGCGGCGTCTTCCGTTGCACCCACGGGCTCCAGCAGAAATACGGCGTCAACCGCTGCTTCGATGCGCCGATCAGCGAGGCCGGCATCGTCGGCACGGCGGTGGGCATGGCGGCGTATGGCTTGCGCCCCTGCGTCGAGATCCAGTTCGCCGACTACATGTACCCGGCCTATGACCAGATCGTCTCCGAGGCCGCGCGCCTGCGCTATCGCTCGGCCGGCGACTTCACCTGCCCGATTACGATCCGCATGCCGACCGGCGGCGGCATTTTTGGCGGGCAGACGCACAGCCAGAGCCCGGAGGCGCTCTTCACCCACGTCTCGGGGCTGAAGACGGTCGTTCCATCGAACCCCTATGACGCAAAAGGCCTGCTGATCGCGGCGATCGAGGACCCGGACCCGGTCATCTTCCTGGAGCCGAAGCGCCTCTATAACGGCCCCTTCGACGGTCATCACGACCGGCCGGTGACGCCCTGGTCGAAGCATGCGCTAGCCGAGGTGCCCGAGGGCCATTACACGCTGCCGCTCGGCAAGGCCGCGATCCGGCGCGAGGGCGCAGCCGCCACCATCATCGCCTATGGCACCATGGTGCATGTCGCCGAGGCCGCAGCCGAGGACACGGGCATCGATGCGGAGGTTATCGACCTGCGCAGCCTCGTCCCGCTCGACCTTGAGACGATCGTCGCCTCCGTCGCCAAGACCGGCCGCTGCATCGTGCTGCATGAGGCGACGCTGACCTCGGGCTTCGGCGCCGAGCTTGCCGCGCTCGTGCAGGAGCACTGCTTCTACCATCTCGAGGCGCCGATCATGCGCGTCGCCGGCTGGGACACGCCTTATCCGCATGCGCAGGAATGGGCCTATTTCCCTGGGCCTGCCCGCGTCGGCCAGGCGCTGCGCGACATCATGGAGGCCCGCTGATGGCCGAGCGCATCATCAAGTTGCCCGATGTCGGCGAGGGCATCGCCGAGGCGGAACTGGTCGAATGGCACGTCAAGGTCGGCGACATCGTCCGCGAGGACGACCTGCTGGCCGCCGTGATGACCGACAAGGCGACGGTGGAGATCCCCGCGCCGACCGATGGCGAGGTGCTCTGGCTCGGCGCCGAGATCGGCGACACCGTCGCGATCGGCTCCGCAATCGTCCGCCTCAAGATAGCCGGCGATGCGCCGGCGAGCGCGGATGCGCCGCCTGCCATTGACGAGGCAGAGGCCGAAAAACCGGCTACCCCGGCTCCAGCCAAGCCGAAGGCTGCTGAACCGGTCGCCGATGCGCCGCCCCGTGCCTTGCCCACCCCCGCGCCCAAAAAAGCGCCGGCTCCGGCTCACGCAACGCAGCCTGCCGTCAGGCGCCCGCCCGGCGAAAAGCCGGTCGCCTCGCCCGCCGTGCGCCTGAAGGCGCGCGAGGCCGGCATCGATCTGCGTCAGGTGGGCGGCAGCGGCCCCGGCGGTCGTATCTCGCATGACGATCTCGACGCGTTCCTGCTGCGTGGCCCAGAAGCGGGCCATGCAACCGGCCTCGCCGAGAAGAGCGGTGTCACCGATATCAAGGTCGTCGGCCTCAGGCGGAAAATCGCCGAGAAGATGGCGCTGTCGAAGTCGCGCATCCCGCACATCACCATCGTCGAGGAGATCAATGTCTCGCCGCTCGAGGATCTGCGCGCGACGCTCAACAGGAAGCTGACGCCCGAGCGCCCGAAACTGACGCTGCTGCCCTTCCTGATGCGCGCCATGGTCAAGGCGATCGCGGAGCAGCCCAACCTGAACGCGCTCTATGACGACGATGCCGGCATCATCCACCAACACGCGGGCATCCATATCGGCATCGCGACGCAGACGCCCGTAGGGCTGATGGTGCCGGTGGTGAAGCATGCCGAGGCGCGTGACATCTGGGCCTGCGGCATCGAGCTCAACCGCATCGCCGAGAAGGCTCGCGACGGCTCCGCCACCCGCGACGAGTTGACCGGCTCGACCATCACGATCACCTCGCTCGGCGCGATGGGCGGCATCGCGACGACGCCGGTGATCAACTATCCGGAAGTCGCCATCGTCGGTGTCAACAAGATGATGGTCCGCCCGGTCTGGGACGGCACCACCTTCGTGCCGCGCAAGATGATGAACCTGTCCTGTTCCTTCGACCACCGCGTCATCGATGGCTGGGATGCGGCGGTCTTCGTGCAGCGGCTGAAGGAACTGATCGAGACCCCCGCCGCGCTGTTCGTGGATATCTGACGCCGATGGGCCCCTCATCACAGGCTGCATCGGCTCCCGTCATTGCGAGGAGGCGCAGCCGACGAAGCAATCCAGACGCGGCAGAGCTCTACGTCCCTCTGGATTGCTTCGCTGCGCTCGCAATGACGGCCGGCATCGAAAGCGGAGTGCGCGCATGACCGAGATCACCTGCAAGCTCCTCGTCATCGGCGGCGGACCCGGCGGCTATGTCTGCGCCATTCGCGCCGGCCAGCTCGGTATCGACACCGTCATCGTCGAGAGCACGAAGCTCGGCGGCACCTGCCTCACCGTCGGCTGCATTCCCTCCAAGGCGATGATCCATGTCGCCGAGGAGTTCGAAAAGGCGAGCCATGCCGCGGCCGGGAAGACGCCCTTCGGCCTGACGGCGGCCGAGCCCAGGCTCGACCTCAAGCAGGCGGTGGCCTGGAAGGACGGCATCGTCCAGCGCCTGAACAATGGCGTCGCGGCGCTGCTGCGCAAGGCCAAGGTCAAGATTGTCCATGGCAGGGCAAGTTTCAAAGACGGCAAGACCGTCCTCGTAGAGACCGAGACCGGGCCGCGCACGATCCGGGCCGAGACCATCGTGATCGCGACAGGCTCCGTGCCGGTCGAGCTGCCCTTCCTGCCCTTCGGCGGCAATGTGATCTCGTCCACGGGCGCGCTCGCGCTGACCGAGTTGCCGAAGCGGCTCACGGTGGTGGGCGGCGGCTATATCGGGCTCGAACTGGGCATTGCCTTCGCCAAGCTCGGCGCCCGCGTCACGGTGGTGGAGGCGCAGGATCGCATCCTGCCGCTCTACGACGCAGAACTTACCGGCCCGGTTGCCAAGAAACTCGTGAGCCTCGGGGTCGAGGTGCTGCTCGGGGCAAAGGCGCGCGGCGCGACATCCAAGGGCGACGCACTGATGGTCGAGACTTCTGACGGGCAGGAAAAGCGCATCGCCTCGGACAGGATCTTGGTCACGGTCGGGCGCGCGCCAGCGACCGCAGGGCTCGGGCTCGAGGAACTGGTGCTCGACATGGATGGCCGTTTCATCCGCATCGGCGAACGCTGCGAGACCTCCATGCGCGGGGTCTATGCGATCGGGGACGTCACCGGCGAGCCGATGCTGGCGCACCGGGCGATGGCTCAGGGAGAGATGGCGGCGGAGATCGTCGCCGGACTGCCGCGCGCCTGGGACAAGCGCTGCATCCCGGCGATCTGCTTCACCGATCCCGAGATCGTATCGGTCGGCCTTTCGCCCGATGAGGCCAAGCGCGCCGGGCTCGATGTCCGGATCGGGCAGTTCCCCTTAGCCGCCAGCGGCCGCGCCATGACGCGCGACGCCGAACAGGGCTTCATCCGCATCGTGGCGCAGGCGGGCACACAGGCTGTGCTGGGCGTTCAGGCGGTCGGCTCGGGCGTGTCGGAGCTCTCGACCGCCTTCGGCCTCGCCATCGAGATGGGCGCGACGCTGGAGGACATCGCTGGCACGATTCATGCTCACCCGACACTGGGGGAGGGGTTCCAGGAGGCGGCGCTCAAGGCGCTGGGGCACGCCATTCACATCTGAAGGGGAGGCGGCGAGGGTGTTTGGGAGTCCTGTTCGTCCGGGCGAGCGGAACTGCCGGAGTCAGCCCTTTGTCGCGCGCGAGGCGCGTTTGACCTTCTCGGCAAGGGCTGCCTTTGCGGGCGATCTCGGTGCGGCCTTGCGACCGAGGCCCATCGACTTTGCGAGCGCGGAGCGCGCTTCGGCATAGGCAGGAGCAACCATCGGGTAGTCCGCAGCCAGGCCCCATTTGGCGCGATACTGTTCCGGCGACATGTGGTACTTGCTGCTGAGATGGCGCTTCAGCGATTTGAATGACTTGCCGTCCTCGAGGCAGATGATTGCCTCGGGCGTAACTGATTTTCGGATCGCGATAGCCGGCACGAGAGGTTCCGCGGCGATGGCGGGCGCCGCGCCGCCAAGCCCGCTCAGCGCCGAATGCGTGCTGGCGATCAGGCCGGCGAGATCGCTGCGGGGCACATTGTTCCGCGTGACATAGGCTGCAACAATCGAGGCCGTCAGCTCCAGAAGGTCTTCGTTGTTCTCCGCCATGATGAACCTCGCGCTGAAAAAAATGTCGCTAATTGGATCTGTATGGTCATCATAGATTCCGCTGCCGGAGCATGTCTATCTCCGAAAATCTATTTGCGCCTGCGCGAAGAGATGAGAACTAGCGGCTGACCTAACTATTTTGGATGGTTGGAGCACGTAATTCCCCGCGCGCTATGCGTGGAATGTCCACACTGTCTTGCCGCCCATGACGACGGCGCGTCGCTGCCATCCGCAATCATGGTGTTGCCGTGGGGCTCTGCAGCCATGATATCGAACTGCGCCGCAACCGGGCGATGACATGTGCTTCCGGGCTCGCGTCTTCTCCTGCCCGGGCGGTCCACGATAGGCCTGGAGGAAACATCACGATGCGTTTGACCCGCCGCCGTCTCACGGCAGGGCTGCTTGCCGCACCTGCGCTCATCGCTGCCACGGGTGGCCATGCCGCCGGTCGTCCGGTCACGGTGGCTTCCCTGCTGGGCGAGGACAAGCCGGAAACGCTGGTCTGGCGCCGGATCGGGGAGAGCCTCGCCAGGACCGCGCCCGGCCGCTTCGATCTTCGCATCGTCGCCAATGCCGCGCTGGGCGGCGAGAAGGAGGTTGCCGAAGGGATCCGCCTGGGTTCGGTGCAGGCCTCGCTGTCGACGATCTCGGCCCTGTCGGGCTGGGTCCCGGAAGGGCAGATCCTGGACCTTCCCTTCCTGTTCCGCGACCGCAGCCATCTCAAGCGGGTTCTTGCCGGCCCTCTCGGGACGGAACTCAAGGGGAAATACGAGGCGCAGGGTTTCGTCGTGCTCGGCTTCATCAACTATGGCGCGCGTCATCTCCTGGCCAAGGAGCCGCTCACGACGCCGGCGAGCATCAAGGGCAAGCGTATCCGGGTGATCCAGAGCCCGCTGCACACGGAATTGTGGTCAGGGCTCGGCGCCTATCCGACGCCGATCCCGATCCCCGAAACCTATAACGCGCTCAAGACAGGCGTGGTCGACGCGATGGATCTGACGAAATCGGCCTATGTCGGCTTCAAGCTGCATGAGGTCGTGCCCTATCTGGTCGAGACCGGGCACATCTGGGCTTCGGGCGTGATCTTCGTGTCGGCCGCGTTCTGGAGGAGCCTGTCGCAGCAGGACAAGGAAGCGCTCGCCGCTGCCGCAGCCGAAGGTGTCGGCTATTTCGACGAGCTCATCGTCGCCGACGAGGATGCATCCATGGCCAAGGCTCGTGCCGAGGGCGGCAAGGTCGTGCAGGCCGAGGATCGTGCCGGTTGGGAAGCCGGGGCCCGCAAGGTCTGGACATCCTTCGCACCGAAGCTGGGCGGCATCGGCAAGATCGAGGCCGTGGCCGCGACCGCCTGACGTCCGGCGAAGGCGTCGACGATTCCTGATAAGTCTTCGGGCAGCCGAGACGGGGTTTTTGACCCGGTCCGGCCGCCTGATGGTTCTCTTGTGCTTATGCAGTCGCTTTGGCGCGGGGTACGCGCTTGGCCTTTGCCGCCTCGGCGACCGGAGCCGACTTGCGGCCGAGGCCGATCGACTTCGCCAGCGCCGAACGCGCTTCTGCGTAGTTGGGGGCGACCATCGGATAATCGGACGGCAGGCCCCACTTGGCGCGATACTGGTCGGGGGTCAGGCCGAACTTGCTGAGGTGGCGCTTCAGCGACTTGAAGGCCTTGCCGTCTTCCAGGCAGATGATGGCGTCCGGCGTGACCGACTTCCTGATGGAGACAGCCGGAACGAGCGGAGCGGCGGCGGGCGCTTCCGGCTCGCTGCCAAGCTTGTTGAGCGCGGCATGAGTGCTCGCGATCAGGGCTGTCAGTTCGCCGGCCGGGACATTGTTGTGTGAGACGTAAGCTGCAACGATCGAGGCTGTCAGATCGAGAAGCTCTGCATTGTTGTCGTCCATGACGGATCCTAAACAGAAAAGTTGCGAGACGATATTTGGCTGCGATTATCAGCTACGCATTGCATTGGAAGTTTCAATGCTTTGCCTCACAATATTCCAATGGGCAAGGGTGCTGACACTGCATTTCGGACTATGCTCGTAGGCTTATGCACAACCACTGCGCGATTGTGCTGATGAATTTGTTGAAGATCACGATCAAACGGCAGGCCCCAAAGTTCTGCCGACGGGAATGTCTGGCGCACCTCCACCTCTCGCCGAAACGGTGTTGTTGCGATCTGAAATTTCATCTTGGGTTTGGATAAAATACGTTGCCACGCAAGGCTTTGGCTAGAGGCAGATCAGCCGAGATCAAAAAACATGAACGCCTGCCGGCAGCCGAAGACGTCGAAAATCCAGGGTGATATTTTAGAACGAAATCAGGTTGAAAAGTGAAATACTGCCGCGCGCCGACCAGCGTGCCCTATCGGAGGTTGTCGACAGAAAATGGCCCCCCGACACAAGCTTCACTGTGCCGCAGAAGCGAGATCAGGCGGTCGTCAACTGCATCAAGCTGGCTGATTCTCCCGAGCGCGCGCTACATTCGTTTCGGTCCGCACAGCTCGCGCACGCGCCAGGAGCGCTTCACGTTGCGAGCGGCAGCCTCCTCTGCGAGGCCTGAGCCTTCGCGCCGATATCCGCAGGCCGGTGCTGGATCCGGGGGCCACGCCGCAGCGGTCGAACTAGCTCATCCCGAGAGTGGTGAGGTCCTCAGATCTGCGGATCACCGGAGCGCGCCGGTAATACTCAGTTGCCTTTGCGTAACGTTGCCACCGCGGCGCGGAAGCCTGTCCGCGCCTTTGCTAAAAGCCGATGTTCAGGCCGGCGCGGACGACGTCCCCCTTGATGCGCGTGCGCATCGTCGCGAACTCGCCCGGCGCCAGTCCGGTGATCTCGCTCAGCGTCAGCTGACGGGAGCCGAGCTGGTAATGCAGGTAGTCGAGCTTCAGGGAGATCGCCGGGCCCAGCGCGTATTCCAGGCCGCCGCCCAGCGTCCAGCCACCGGCCATTCCCGACTGCGATCCGACGGCGGTCGGATTGTTGGTAGGGACAGGCGAGATGGAGCCGGTCTGCTCGACCTTGCCATAGGCATAGCCGCCCGTCGCAAACACCATAAGGTCCCCGAACGAGACGCCGGCGCGCGCCCTGACGGTGCCCAGCATGCTGAGTTCGGTCTTGTTGCGGGTCGTCACCTCGACGCCATATAGGTTCACGGCATAGGACGCCTCGCTGTCGATCCGGCTGGCGGCAATGTCCGCTTCGGCGCCGACGACGACTGCTCCGATCTGGTAGTTGAAGCCAAACTGCGCCCCGCCAACCACGCCATTGCCAGACGACCGCAAGCCGGAGGGCACGTTGCCCGCGCCGATCGATTCACGGATGGACTGTGTCGGGCCAAAGCCGTCGAGAGTCGACGGCGTCTGCAATTGGCCGCCGCCGATCGAGCCGCCGACGTAGAAATTGGTCCAGCGCGGCCGGCCCGGCAGCGTTTCGGGCAGGAGCGGCACCTCGCTAACCTGCGATGGTGGTGCGGCGGGGGGATATGATTGCGCCGGCTCCGAGCGACGCCTTGGCCCGGCGACGCGGATCGGGTCCGGGCCGCGCGGCGTGAAGTCGGCGCGACCGGTTCGAGGCTGTATTCCGGGACAGACCGGGCACATTGCAGCGGTCTGGATGAGGCGGTTGCGACTGGGCGCGTTCGCGGCGAGGCGCAGTGCCTCGTTGAGATGCTGCGAGCCCGGATAGAGGCGCGCGAACATCCTGAAGGATTCGGCGTCGCCTGCGCGTACCGTCTCGGCCCAGGCGGTCTCCTCGGTGCGGAGGCTGGCCAGTCGATGAACGCGAAGGGCACGCTGATCATCGGGCTGCACCTCGAGGAAGCCGCGATAGATATCGGGACGATCCCACGCAATCGCCGCCCGGTATGCGTCCGCAGGTGCCATCGACCGCAGCGAGGCGACGGTCGGGCGCGTCGTCAGCGAGACTTGCCCGGCGGCTTGCGCCGGCGCTGGCTGCGCTGTGCCCGCGCCGCCCTCGAAGAAGCTGAAATTCGTGATCAGCGAAGAGGTGTCCCAAGGGATCTGCAATCCGTTGGTGGTGTCATGGACGTCTAGCCGCACTCGCCGGAAGAGCTGCTCGACCGGCAGGCCGCGCTCGCGCATCTGCCGCAGCAGCGCGGTTGTGAAGGGGCTGTTGGCGCCTGTACCGTCTGCTGCCGTGGCTCCGGGCGAGGTCGCGAAGGCGACGAAGGTGCCGCTCTTGGAATCGATGCGCGCCAGCCCGGCCTCGCTGCGGATGCCGTCGCTCGCGCCGTCGACGAGTTGCAGCGAAAGCCCGCGCGCCAGATCCTGGCCGGCGAAGGGGTTGTTGCGACAGGCATCCAGGATGATGATCTTGGCGACGGCGCCGGTCGCGTCGAGCCGCTTGAGGATGTCGCTCAGCGACAGAGCCTGGGCTGGGATATTGGCCGAGCCTTCGGGCTTGATATCGACCGGGAGCAGATAGTTTGAGCCGCCGAGCTGCACCGCATGGCCGGCATAATAGACCAGCGCGGTTGCGCCCGGGCCCGCGTGCTGAAGCTTCATGATGAAGCTGTCGAGGCCGCCGCGCAGTCCCGGCAATGTCGAATCCAGCGCTGGCATGACGTCGAAGCCGGCATCGCGCAGGGCGGCCGCCGTGGCGTTGGCGTCGTTGATGGCGTTGGGAAGCTGGGCGACATTGCGATAGGCGCCATTGCCGACGATGAAAGCAAAACGCTTCTGCGCCATTGCGGCGCTGGCGTCGAAGGCCAGGGCCGCGCAGATAAGGCCTAGCCAGATCAGGATGCGGCTTCGCATCGCAAGGGCGCTTCGCATGATGCCTCCGGGACTGAAGGACTGCCGCAATCCTCGCTTCGTCGCGCGGTGGCCGGCCTTCGCCAGACGGTATCCTGGGGGCGCCCAGCCCATCACGCATCCGTCATTCGAAGGAAGCGAATCATGATCCAACCCGGATCTTGTCTCGCCGGGATCGATCGGATGGCCTGAGTTTACGCCTCAGGGCTCGCGCAGCACGCGAAAGCCGTTGGTGTAGAAGCGCACATCGGCCTCGTATTTGAAGCGCGCGGCCGAGCGCAGATAGCGTGGATCGTTGTTGAACGAGCCGCCGCGCAGGACGCGCTCGCGGCAGGCCGGAGTGGTGTAGGCGCTGCCGTCGCGCGGCGCCGAGCGATAGGTCTCGCTCCAGCAATCGGCGACCCATTCGGCGGCATTGCCGGCCATGTCGTAGAGGCCGAGCGCGTTGGCGGGGAATTGCCCGACCTCGACGGTCTGCTTGCGGGCCTGCGCATTGCAGCCGACGCAATTGGCCTGCTCCTTGTCGATGGTGCGCCCCCAGGGGTAGGTCGTACTCGAGCCGGCGCGGGCGGCATACTCCCACTCGGCCTCGCTCGGCAGGCGGTATTTGCGCTTCGTCTTGAGCGAGAGCCAGGCGGTGTAGGCGACGGCGTCGTTCCAGTGGATGTCGGTCACGGGGCGCTTTCCCCGGCCAAGATTGCGGTCGTTGGGACGGTAGCTGCAGCCGCCCTGGTCGACGCAGGCGTCCCATTCGGCGAAGGTGACCTCGCGTGTTCCGAGATAGAAGCCGCTGCGGATCGTCACCGGGTGCACGGGCTTCTCGAACTCGAAGAACTCGTTCGAGCCCATCTCGAAACTGCCCGGCGGGATCAGCGTCACTTCGGGGCAGTCGTCGCAGTCGCGGATGGTCTTCTCGGCGCCACGGGCGGCGGGAGGCTGGCCCTGCACCGTAGCGGCCATGCGGGCGTTCGAGGCGCCGGACCTGCCCTGGTAGAGCTGCTCGCGGGCGCGGGCCAATGTCGCGAAGCGGCCATTCGGGTAGGCCTCCAGATAGGCGCGATACTCGGCAGCATTCTCGCTGGCCTTGATCGTGTCCCAGAAGGAGAGCTCATAGGCGTCGGGCTGGCCGCCCTGCGGCGGAATGTCGGGCGGCACGATGACGGCGCGGCTGCTCTGCGCGATTTCGAGCTGGCGGCCGGGCTGCGTCACGACCAGCCCCTTCGGTGGGGTCGAGGACAGCCAGAGCGGCGGCTGGCGTGGTCCCTGGCGTGCCATCGCGTCGCGGATTCGGGGCAGCGCGACAGCCATATCGAGATTGGGCGCGCGTAGAGCCTTCAGCCACTCTGCCACGGCCGGAGACTGGCCGGCTATACGGCCGGGCGGGGCGACCGAGGCCACGGCGATGCTCTCCATGCGATCCACCGGCGCCAGGCCCTTCAGGCCGCTGCCGATCGCCTCCTGCCACGGATTATCGCGGCTCGCGTCCAGGAACACGACGGCGCTCAGCGGACGCGAGACGATCAGCGGATCGAGGATCGCGTCGAGATCGACGGCCTGCCTGCTGACATCCTGCGCCGTCAGGGCGGACGTGTTCGCCGGCACCAGCACATTGCGGCCGCGCAGCTGCACGGCGTGGCCGGCATAGAACACCACGGCGATGCCGCCGCGCCGCAGCTTGCCGCGAAAACTCTCGATCCCCGCCAGCATCTCGGTGCGACCGCCATTCTCAACGCTCACGACATCGAAACGGCCCTGGCGCAGGGCCTCCGTGACCATGCGAGCGTCGTGTGTCGCCTCCGGGGCGCTGGCGCGCTCATACGCCGCGTTGCCGATGACGAGCGCGACCCGGGCCGGCTCGCCTGCGGGTTGGGCCAGGGCCGGCAGGGCAAGACTTGTCCAGACAAGACAGGCCCAGACAAGGGCTGGGAAGACGCACCGGCAGGATCGCATCATCGCATCCATCATCTCCACCGGATCCATGCGGCCGGCCGGTCAGGGCACCGCTTCATGGCTTCAACGAACATACACCCTAATCTTGTTGGACATCACCGGCGGGTTATGCGGCGTGTGGCTGTGGTCGCCGAGCAGGAGCTGCAGGGTGTGCGGGCCCTTTGGCAGCGTCACGACGACCTCGGTCTGGCCGTTGCCGAGATGGATGTGGTTGTAGTCCGACGGGATCGGCTGGTCCGGCGGACCGGGATCGACGTCGATCAGCAGATGGTGGTGCCCGGTCAGCGGCTTGACCGTGCCGGCGGGTGCGATGCCCATCTCCTTCAGCCCCATCCGCACGGTGAAGCGCTCGGGAACGCTCAGCCCGTCGAGCGGATAGTGGAAATAGACCAGCGCGCCCCGCGGCGCCGGCTGGCGCGCTGTTTGAGCCATGAGAGCAACCGCTGGCAGCGTGGCAGCGGCGAGCAATACGAGCGCCGCCAGTCTTGTGCGCAGGAGCTTGGCTGAAGGTCTCATCGGCGACGCCCCGGCTTCTTGCGCGGCATGCCCACGAACACCTTGATCCGTTCCGACATGACCGGCGGATCGTGGGGGACATGCTGGTCGTCGGCGAGGATGAGCTGGAGCGTGTGCTCGCCCGGCGTCAGGGTGATGCGCTTCTCGGTCTGGCCGCCGCCGAAATGGATGTGGTTGAGGTCGCTGGGGATGGCCACGTCGAGCGCCGGCGTCGGCACGTCGACCAGCAGGTGATGGTGTCCGGTATTGTCCTTGACCACACCAGCGGGCGCCACGCCCATGTTCCGCAGGCCGAAGCGAATCGTCGAGGAGGCGTAGATCCTCTCGCCATTGCGCGGATAAACGAAATACACCGCCGCATCGTTGGGCGAAGGCGTGCGGTTCGACTTCGCGGTTGGCGTGCCCGTCGCAGGCGCAGCGCTTTCCGCGGCGACCCGCACCCGGATCTTCTCGGACATGACTGGTGGGTCATGGGGCACGTGATCATGATCTGCCATCAGGAGCTGGAGCGTGTGCTCGCCCGGCGTCAGGATGAGCTCCACCTCGGTCTGGCCGCGGCCGAAATGGACATGGTTGAAATCGCTGGGAATCTCCCGGTCGAGCGGCGGCAGATCGGTATCGATCAGGAGATGATGGTGCCCCGCATTGTCGCGCTTCGTGCCGGCCGGCGAGATCGCGATGTTCTCGATGCCGAAGCGGATTTTCGCGCGGGGCGCGAGCGTCGCGCCGTCCTTGAGGTCGAGAAAGAACACTTTTGCGTTGGGCGCCGCGACGGAGCGCGCGACATCCGCCGCATCTGCCACGACCTCGACCTCGATGCGCGGCGACACGACCGGCGGGTCATGGGCGACGTGGTTGTGATCGGCGAACAGCAACTGCAGGCTGTGCCGGCCCGGCATCAGCGCGATCTCCGTCTCGGTCTGGCCGCCGCCGAAATGCAGATGGTTGAAATCGCTCGGGATCGGCTGGTCGAGTGCGGGCAGGGCGGTGTCGATCAGCAAGTGATGATGGCCGCCATTGCGCCGCGCGGTACCCGCGGGCACCACCTCCATGCCCTCGATCGCGAAGCGCACCTTGAGGCGGCCGGAGACCCGTGCGCCATTGGCGAGATCGATGAAGCCGAGCTTTGCTCCGGGCGGTGCCGGGCTGCGCGGCCGGGCCCTCTCCTGCGCAACCAGGCCGCCGGCGGAGAGCCAGACGCTCACCGCGATGCCAAGGGCCAGGATACGTCTCGGTCCCGGCATAGCTCCACCTCCCGAAGGGCTCAGCGTTGCTGACGCTAACAGTCGCTTACTCAAGCGGCAAGGATGAGGGCGTGACGTCATTTATTTGACGGATGCAACCGACGAATAAAACTGGATTCTCGACTGTGACTCCATTAGCGTTCACCAGGGAAGACTTGAATGAACGCCATCTTCAAGATGTGCGCGTTGCTTGCCTTCGCGCTCCAGTTCCTGATCGCGCCGGTGACAGCGGCGGAGGAGCGTCGCGTTGCGCTCGTCATCGGCAATTCGGCCTACCGCAACGCGCCGGCCCTGCCCAATACGGTGAACGACGCGCAGGATATGGCAGCCTCCCTGCGCAAGGTCGGCTTCGAGGTCGTCGACGGCGTCAATCTCGAAAAGCGCGGCATGGACGAGGTGCTGACCCGCTTTGCACGGCTGGCACGCGATGCCGATGCGGTGATGTTCTACTATGCCGGCCATGGCTTGCAGTTCAACGGCGAGAACTACCTCGTGCCGATCGAGGCGCGCGTCGATGACGAGGTCAGCGTCCAGTACGAGACCACGCGGCTGAACGATGTCGTGACCGCGCTCGGCTTCGCCAAGGGCGTCAAGATCATGGTGCTCGACGCCTGCCGCAACAATCCCTTCGTCGGCCAGTTGGCCAAGAAGCAGGCGACGCGCGGTTTCGCGGTCGGCAACGGACTGGCGCCGATCGCGCGGGCCCAGGGCATGGTCACTGCGTATGCGACGCAGGCCAACGACGTTGCAGCCGACGGCGCCGGCCGCAACAGCCCGTTCACGGCCGCCCTGGTGCAGGAGATCCAGCAGCCGGGCCTGGAGATCGCGACCATGTTCAGGCGCGTCCAGAAAATCGTCTACGACGCCACCGGCGGGCGCCAGACCCCCGAATTGTCGCTCTCGCTGCTCGGCGATTTCTACATCAACCGGGAGGAGACCGACATCGACGTCTGGCGCAGGATCCGCGCCAGCGACGACACGGCGCAGTTGCACGGCTTCATCCAGCGTTTTCCCACCAGCTTCTTCACGGTCGATGCCCGCACGAGGCTGGACCTGATCGAGCGCCGCACCGCCGAGCAGAACGATCGCGATCGCATTGCGCTCCAGTTCGCGGCCCGCGAGCGTCAGCTGCTCGAACGCCTCGACCAGGCGGAGCGCAGCCGCCAGCAGGCCGCAAGCGAGTTGGCGCGCCGCGAGAGTCAGGCTCCGCTGCCCACCCTGCCGGCCGAGCCGCCGGGCAAGGCAGCGCAGCCCGCGATCCGACCCGAGCCGGTCGAGAAAGTCGCCGCCGAAAAGGCAGAGCGCGAACGGCTCGCGAGCGAAGTGAAGCGACGCGAGACCGAACTTGCCGCGCTCGAAGCCGAGAAGCAGCGGCTTGGGCAGGAGCGGCAGGCGCAGGAGCAGGCCATGGCCGCGCGGCTGGGGACGCTGATCGTCTCGCCGCCCGAACGCGCGGGCCTGCCCCTGACGACCCCGCCGCGCAGCGAACGCACCCCTGTCGAGCGCCGGCCTGCTGAAGCCCTGGTCACGAGCACCCGTCCGAGCGCCCAGCTTTGCAGCGAGATCCTGCTGCGGGCACAGATCGGCGATCTCTCGGCCGCCAATCGGGAGGTGTTGCTGCAATGCCGCTGAACCTTCTGCCCAGAAGCGATCGACAGGCTCCAGGCGCCAGCCGCGTCTCGCTGGCGTTGCTGATGCTGGTCGCGGCCGGGCAGGCTGCCGCCCAGCCAGCGCCTGCGCCGACATTGACGCCCGCGCCCGGCCAGCGGGCCGCGGCGCCAGCGGCTGCCCCCGCGCCCCCGACGCCGGTTCCCTATGCCGAGGCCGTGGTAAAGGCCGCCGACGATCTCTTCAGCAAGGCCAAGGTCAGCGGCGAGCGTGTCGAACTCGTCATCGACCCGCTGATCGATGGCATCTCCGGCGCCCAATCGATCGCAACCCGCGCCATGGAGAAGACGCTCGTCGAGATCGTCCAGAAGTCCTATCCGCGCTTCTCGGTGCAGCCCTTCAACTCGGAGACGCTGGCGCGCAACCCGGTGGTGCTGGTCGGCACCTTCACGGCGGTGAACAACCAGGGTGTGGCCGGCGGCCCCCGCGATGCCTTCCGGATCTGCTTCACAATGGCCGACCTGGCCTCGGGGACCGTGGTCTCGAAGGGCGTCGCGCGGGCAAAGCCCGAGGGCATCGACGTCACGCCCACTCCCTATTTCCGCGATGCCCCGGTCTGGACCAAGGATGCCGCGACTGACGCCTATATCAAGACCTGCCAGGGCACCAAGCTCGGGGACACGCTCGACCCCGTCTATGTCGAGCGCCTGAACGCGGCGGCGCTGATCAGCGACGGCATCCTCGAATACGAGGCGAAGCATTATCGCGAGGCCCTGGCTTTTTACCGCACAGCGCGCCAGCTTGCCGGCGGCGACCAGTACCGCGTCCGCATCGGCACCTATCTCGTCAACAGCAAGCTCGGGCGTCGCGAGGATGCGGCCGAGGCCTTCGGCGATCTCGTCGATTCCGGCCTCAGCACGAACCAGCTGATGGTCAAGCTGTTGTTTCGGCCGGGATCGACGCAGTTCGTCGACAATCCCCAGGTCACCGAACCCTATCCGATGTGGCTGAGCCAGATCGCGGCGCGCTCGCGCCAGAAGGGAGCCTGCCTCGAGATCGTCGGCCACACCTCCCGCACTGGAATGGCCCAGGTCAACGAGCGCCTGTCGGTGCTGCGCGCCCAGTTCGTCATGGACCTCCTGCTGACGGGAATGCCCGAAAGCCGCGAGCGCATGATCGCGTCGGGGGCCGGGTTTCGCGAGAACCTGATCGGAACCGGCAAGGACGATGCGAGCGACGCCCTCGACCGTCGCGTCGAATTCAAGGTCATCGGCTGCTGACGGTCCGCAGCGGTCATCCGCGATGAGCCAGCGCTTCAAGGCGTTCCAGTCAGAGTTTCCCGAAGAGCGCTGCCTCGATGCGCTGATGCTGGCTCGCCATGGTGGTCGCGACCTGGGCTGCGAGGCCTGCGGCCGGACCGGCGCCTTCACACCCAGCCCGAAACTGCGCGCCTATGCCTGCCCGCATTGCAATTTCCTGCTTTATCCCGGCGCGGGCACGCCCCTGCAGAACCGCCGCACGCCGTTACAGCTCTGGTTCTTCGCGCTGCGGCTAACCTTGGGCGAACGCAGCAAGGCTGCGGCAACGCTCGCGCGGGAGGCGTCGATACCGCCGGCACTGGCGCGACGCCTGCTCGAAGAGCTCGAGGTCCTGCGCACTGGATCCAACACGGGCTGGCTGGACGCGATCGCTCACCTCGTCGCCGATCAGCCGCAAGGCCGGTCGAACCCGCCGGCAACCCCCGAGCGCGCGGCTCCGTCGGTGCCGCAGTTAGGTGCTCCTGCCGGAGCGGCCACGCCGAGCCGTCGCGCCGGTTTCGTCACAATCGGCGTCTGCGCGGCGGGCATCGTCGCGCTGGTGGTCCTGGCCGGGTTCGCCATCGCGCTGCGGCAGCCGGACCCGACTGTGCCGCCGACCACGGAGGTTGAGGTTCCCGATCTCAAGCTCGCGGCGCGCCCGTCGCTGATCCTGTCCGCTGTCGAAAGCGATCTCGAAGCAGCGCGGCAGGCGACGCAATTCGCCGAGCGCAACGACCCCTCGCTGGCCTCCATCCGCCCGCAGGGGACGGAGGGTGTCCCGGGTCTCGGCACGATTCAGCCGCCGCCGAATATCCTGCTGGTGCCGCCACGCTTGCCTTCGGGGGCAACGCCACCGTCAAGCAGCCGGCCAATCGCGCGCCCTCCTGCCGGCGGCGGCGATCCCGAGCAGGTCCTGACCTTCGGGCCGATCCGGATCAGGCGTCATCTCGTGGATACCATCGTGCGGGCCGGCCGCATTGTGGGCGCCGACCCGACGTTGCTGATGGCGGTCGCAGACAAGGAATCCTCGTTCTCGACCGCGATCCAGGCAAAGACCTCGTCGGCGACCGGGCTCTATCAGTTCATCGAGCAGACCTGGCTCGGCGTCGTGGCCGAGTTCGGCCCGCGCCATGGCTTGCAGCTGGAGGCGCGGCTGATCACTCGCACGGGCCGGCAATACGGCGTCGCCGATGCCGGCGAGCGCCAGCGCATTCTCGACCTCCGCCGCGAGCCCTATCTGTCGGCGCTGCTTGCGGCTGAAATGCTGAAGCGCGATACGCTGCGACTGGAAAAGGCGATGGGCCGCCACCTGACCGGGGGCGAGATCTACCTGATCCATTTCCTCGGCCCCGACGCCGCGCAGACCTTCATCGCCACGATGGAGGAAACGCCGGGCGCCAAGGCTGCCGAACTGCTGCCGCGCCCGGCGCAGGCGAACCGGCCGATTTTCTACGCCGAGGCCGGCGGCGAGACCAAGACCCTGTCGGTCTCGGAGGTCCACAAGAAGTTCAACGACATGATCAAGCTCAGGCTCGATCGTTACGGGGATGTGCGGAAGCTCTGGGTTCAGGGCGCGAGCAAATAGATCTGGCGCCATTGCTGCGGCGGGACTGGCCCTTCCGGCGGGCGCATTCGAGGGGAGGCGGGTACCATGGCAGGCAACCGGTTCGAGCAGGTCGACGAGGCGCAAACGGACGCGATCACATTGACATTGCTGCAGCGCGACGGGGCGGCTGCCGCCTTGGTCGCATGTCCTGCGGAACTGGCCGGCGGCCAGCTGGTCAATGATTTCGTCAGTGACGAGATGGCCCCGGTCGAAGCTTTCCGCACCGCAATCCGGCTCGCCAACGAGATCAGGGCGCCGATCGTCGTGGTCGACCCCGATGCGCTCTGGCAGGCCGAGTGGGGCAGCCTCTATCGCGAGGATTGAGTGCCGGTCACTGGATCCGGAAGTACTTGATCGCCAGCCCGAGATTGCCTCCTGACGCCGCGATATCGCGCGCGAGATTGGGGAAGAACTCGGCTGCCGGCGCAGGATTGGGCCCGAGCAGGGCGGGGTACGGCGCCGCACTCACCAGAGCCAGCACGACCTGGGGCCGTGCAGCCGTGCCGCTGGATTCCAGCTTGAGGTTGAAGCCGGCCTTGGCGCCGTCGCGCTTCAGATAGCTCGCCAGATTATACACAAGCCCGTCGTCGCCGATCAGCACGACGTCGAGATGGCGGCCGCCGGGGCTGTCGACCGTGCCGCTCAGGATATCGCCGCTCTTCATCGCGAAAGTGCCGATCTGCAGGCGCGGACTGCGATCTATGGCGGGGCCGAGCTGGCGCAGGAATTCGACCATCGGGCATTGGGCCGACGTGACAGGACGCAGGTTGATCGTCGCCTCGAACCCTTGAGACTGCTTGAAGGCGGCGTCGAATATCATGAACGGCTCCGCGCCGCTGCCAAAGCCCTCGAGTTCGGCTTTCTTCTCGGCGACGTCGAGCGGCCAGAGGAAGAAGCAGCTGCCGCCATCATAGCCGCTGATATAGCGCTGGATCCGCTCGGCTGGTGTACGGGGCTCCTGCGGCAGCACGGGCGGCGGCGTCACGGCGGCGGTGGGAAGTGGCGATGAGCCCTTCGGCTCGGCACGCACCGGCGGCGGCTCGGGCGCAGGCGCGCGGGGTGGCTCGACGCGTACCGGTGGCGTTTGCGACTGCGCTGGCGGTTCAGTCCTGATCGCGACCTGCTGCGAAGAGGATGGTGGTTCGGTCACCATGGGCGGAGTCTCGACGGTCGCAACAGGCGGAAGGCTCGGGCTTGCCGCCCCAGCCGCTTCGGTAAGCGGCGGTGCGGTCAGCTCCGGGGCGCCTGGGGCCTTCAGCGGCGGCAGGGCCACGAGGACCCGGGGATCGACCGAGTCGGAGCCGCTGCCCGGCTGAGGGGGCGCGCCCGAACTGCTCGACAGGGCATCGGCGACAGGGCGTGTCGCGGTCCACAACGCATAGCCACCACCGGCGAGCGCGGCCACGATCACGAGTCCGGCCGCGATGCGCAGCGCGCTCTTGCTGCCCGTGCCTTTCGCCACCGGCGCCTGCCAGGCCGCCACGCTGGCCATGTCGGAGGGGCGCTGCGCCGGATCGGGCGCGAGCATTTTGGCCAGCAGCGGCTGGAACCGCGCGTCCACGGCAGACAGATCGGGCACCCGCCGACGCTTCTCCAGGATCTGGACCTGGGTGCCGCCCATGTCGAGGGGCTTGCCTGTCAGCGCCTCGGCCAGCACCAGCCCCAGACTGTAGATGTCGGACTGTCCCGTCACCTCCGCGCCGCCAAGGCCGAGCTGTTCGGGCGAAACATAGTTGTACTTGCCGGCAAAGCCGCTGCCGATCACCGTGCCCTCGCCGAGTTGCGTCGAGCGGGCGATGCCGAAATCGATGATCTTTGCCCGCGCGACCTGCCCGCCGGGCAGGATGATGTTGTCGGGCGAGACGTCGCGATGGACGATGCCGAGGAGATGGGCGGCGTGCAGCCCGCTGGCGATCCTGCGCCGCAGGACGTCGGCTTCATCGAAGCTGAGCGGGCCCTGCTTGATGCGGTCGGACAGGGGCTGCCCGTCGACGAACTCCATGGCGAGATAGGGCGCCTGCGTCACCGGGTCGATCGTGAACACGTAGTAGCGCACGATCGCCTCGTTATAGAGGTTGTGCAGGGCAGCCGCCTCCTTGCGGAACAGCGCCAGCGCGTTCTCGTTCTGCGCCATGTCGGGGCGGATCATCTTGATGGCAACCGCATCGCCGGTCTGGATCGCGCGGCCCTTGTAGACCTCGCCCATGCCACCCACCGCGATCAGCCGCTCAATCTCGTAGATGCCGTTCAGCCGCGTGCCGGCGGCGATGCCGGAGCGTGGCGCAAAGACGGTGCGTTCGGTATCGTTCATGGCGCGCCGCTCCTGGCCTGGCGTCGGTTCGGCAGCCAGACCGTGGACCCGTCATCGACCGCCGTTGCCCGATGCCGCACGATGATCACCGTGACATTGTCGGAAGCGCCGCGCTCTAGCGTCAGGGCAAGCAGCGCATCGCAGGCGGCCTGCGGGCCTTGGCCGTTGACCGCAGCCAGGATTTCCGGATCCGACACATGGCCGGTCAGCCCGTCCGAGCAGAGCACGAAGATGTCGCCATCCTCGAGCTCGCCAGTGTCGAGGTCGAGCTCGGGCATGTCATGAACGCCGATGGCGCGGGTGATGACGTGGCGGCGGGGCGAGCGGCGCGCTTCATCAGGAGAGAGCAGGCCTTTGTCGACGAGATCCTGGACCTCGGTATGGTCGCGCGAGAGCTGGAGGATCTGGCCGCCGCGAACCAGGTAGACGCGGCTGTCCCCCGACCACACGCAGGCGAAGTTCCGCTCATGGACCAGAAGGGCCGCCAGCGTCGAACCCATGGCGACGCCGCCGCGCTTGCGGCTCTGGCGCCTCAGATCCGCATTGGCGTCGATCACGCTGCGCTCCAGCCGGGCGAGCAGGTCAGGCGCAGAGGTCGCCGCGCCGATGCCTTCTACCGCTGCGGCCAGGGTGCCGCTCGCCAGCGCGCCGTTCTCGTGCCCGCCCATGCCGTCTGCGACCGCCCAAACGCCGAATTCCGGCCGCAACACGAAACTGTCCTCGTTCTCCTGCCGCACGCGGCCGACATGGGTGATCGCGCCGGTCTCGAACGGGGTGGCCGGAGGGCTGGCGTCGTTCATGACACTGCGCGCCTCCTGTCGATGGCCGCATCGAACCGGCCGGTGAGCAGGCCCGAGAACAGATGCGGGTCCGGCAGCCCCTGGCCAACCAGCGCCAGCGGCTCGAACTGCTCGCCGCCGAGCGTCCAGAACACCGCCGAATGGGCATAGGCCCGGGCATGATCCTCGACCCGCAGCAGGCCGAGCCGCTCGGGAAAGGTGGCCGCATCGAGTGCGCTGACGATCATCCCGTCGGGCAGCCGAAGCATCTCGGCGGGCGGCGCCGCCTTGAGCTGATCGTCGGGAGCGGCTAGCTGGGCCAGCCGCTGCGTGGTCGTCTCGTAGCTCGTGTCCGGTTCTAGCGCCTGAAGCAGAAAATCCTCAGCCTGGGTGAACCAGGCTTCCTGCGGGTCGAGTTCGGGCGGCGGGATCGCGGCGCCCGGCGCGGACATGGCGAAGACCGTCAGCGGGAAATAGCGCCCTATCCCGTCGACGGAGGGCATAAAGGCGCCCGCGACCGTCTCGCCGCAATAGGCCCGGCCGAGCCAGAAGCGCCAGATCGGCGCATTCAGGAACGCGTCCTGCCAGCGCGGGCCGAGTTCCAGCCGGCTCGCGGTCAGGCCGCCCTGCAGCCACGGCTCATAGCTAGCCAGGAATGGCGCAGGCGCGCCGATCGCGATGAAATCGCGCTTGCTCGGGAGCTTTCCGAACAGCCCGCACGCCATGGCCTCAGATCCCTGCCGGGCAGCGGATGTCGCGCAAGGCGGGCAACACCAGCGGGTTCTTCAGCGAGCCGACGCCGAGCTGGTAGCCGACCTGCCGCCCTCCGGCCGCCAGCGTCAGCACGACATTGTCGCCCTGCTTCAGCACGGAGCCTGCATCGAGCAGGCGGAAGAAAGACCACACCCCTTCGCGCTCGAAGAGTTTCGCTTCGCCCGAGGCGGCCGGCGTGCCACTGGAGAAGAAGCCGCCGCCGAACAGCCCGCCGCCGCTATTGGCGCTGCCGAGCGTCAGCGTGACCGCGGTCTTCGGAACGCCGGCGCCGGGCCACATCACCGGCGTCGGTGTGTTGACGCCCTGCTGGCTCGTCACCGTGAAGCCGTTGACCTCGAGCTTGCCGGCCGAGGCGTCCGACGACAGGGCCGTCGGCGTTACGATCATCTGGAAAGAGGGCAGGTTGCCGCCTGTCGGGAAGAACGCCTCGCGGATCTCGTCGGCGCGCTGGAATTCGCGCAAGGTCGTGGGCGAAAGCGCGCGCGCCACACGGCTGTCGACGCGCCAGCTCCATTGCGCCTTCGACTTGTCGACATAGGGCTCGAGCTTGTCCTTGAAGAAGCCGGGCATGATCCCGCCCGGCGCGAACAGCCGCGCGAAATCCGCCAGCGGCACGTCGCGCGCGCTCGCCTTTACGAAGGGGTAGCGGTTGGTCAGGATGTCGGCGCAGACCCTCGACACCTGGTCGCCCAGCGCCTGGCGCAACAGCGCGACCGTCGCCCCCGTGGCGTCGCCCTCGAAGTCATTGACCGCCGAGACGATCATGCCGTCGAAGGGCGCGGGGTAGCGCGAGGAATTGGCCCGCAGCGTAGCGATCAGCGGCACCAGTGCGGCGTTGGCAGCGCTCGCCTGCGCCGGGTTCGTCGCCGCGATGGCGAGGTTCTGATTGATCTCGCTGAAAACCTGCAGGAGCTGGTCGATCGGCCGGCGTCCGAGATCGCCCTCGACCAGCACGTGAAACGCCTTGAACTGCGTCTCGATATTGGCGCCGAGCGCGTCATTGCCGCCTGCCAGCACGCGGTCGACGCCGGGCGCGCTGAGCGGCAGGTTGGTCCCGAGCTTGCCGAGCGCCGCGGTGGCGCGCTTCTCGAGTGCATCGGCTGCGGCGTCGGTGGCTTTCGCCGCGCCGCTCTGCTTGGGCGCCGGGCGCTCCTTGGTGAGCTGTGTCTCGTCGCGGATCGATTCCAGCAACTGCTTCAAGGGCGAGGTCGGCGCGGCGACCGCGCTGAGCGCGACATATTTCGGCTTGTCGGCATTGAGCGGGCGCAGCTTCAGTCGCCGCAGCGTCTTCTGCCAGGTCGCGACGTAATCGCGGACATAGAGCTTGAGCAGGTCCTGGAACAGCGTCTGGTATTGCGCGACGATGGCCTGCTGGTCGACATTTTCGCCCAGCACCCAACGCTCCTTCTCGATGCGCTCGCCGATATCGCCGAGACGGTCGACGAAGGCATTCTGGAAGCCGTCATAGGTGTAAAAATAGGGCACGCGGATCGCGTCGAGATCCTCGCCGGCTATGCCCTCGAAGGCGAGCCTGACATCCGAGCCGCCACGCTGCGCCGCAACCCAGTCCTTCTGCGCGCCGCGCGCCTGCGTCCGCAGCAACTCATAGGCACGCTCTGCGATGCTCATCCGGCGCAAGGTGCGCTGGCAGTTCTCGATCAGCGACTGGTTCAGCTTGACCACGGGCTCGCCCCCCTCGTCGAGCTCCAGCATTGCGACCAGATGCTCCCCCAGCGCCTCCCGACCCCTGACATTGGCGGCGCCCGGGAACAGGTTCTCTGCCCAGTCGAGCCGCATCCAGGAGACCACGAGATCGCGGTCGAGCCGGGCCTGGCCGCCGACCATCAGGTAGACTTTCAACGCCTCGTAGACGAAGCCGGGATTGTTGATGTTGGCCTCGAGCTGCTCCTCCAGACGGAAGATGATGCGCGAGCGCAGCATCCGCTCCAGCGCCTGCTGGTAGACGACCTCGGAGGCCGATTGCAGGCGCTCGCGCTGGCTCAGGCCATAGGTCGCCTGCATCGGGGTCGGCTCGTCCTTGCTGGCGTAGCCAGCGGGGAGGTGCCGCAATTTGTGCAGCAGCGGCAGGATACGGCTGAAATTGCGCTCGGAGATGGTGTTCTCCTGGAGCACGGGCGCTGCGCTGGCGCGGTAGTCGGCGAGCCCGTAATTCGTCGCGGTGATCAGGTCCTCATTACGCGAATAGCTCGTCCACCACAGCCCGAGCGCTCCCAGCGAGAGGATCGCGACCAGCGCGAACCCCGCGATGCGCAGCAAGGTCGAGCGCCGCGCGGCGCCCAAATCGGTCGAGACCCAGCCGGCCTCGCCGATGATCACCTTCTGGATCAGGTCGGTGAGGAAGTAGCTCTTGCCCTTGCCGGAATAGGCGGCGGCATGGGCGTGCTCGCTGCCGAAATTGCGCGAGAGCGCGCCGATCAACTGGTCGATCGGCGTGCCTTCCTGGGTTCCGGAGGTGAAGTAGAAGCCGCGCAAGGTCGCGTTAGCCTGGTAGCGCGTCGGCTCGAAGACGCTGGCGAGAAAGTCGACCACCGTGCGCTTCAGCGTCGCCATCTGGCTCGGCAGACCGAAGAGCTGGGCGCGTGCCGTCGGGTTGTGCTCCTCCTGCAGGCGGTCGGGCAGTCGCGCGTTGAGACGCTCGATCAGCGCGTCGTATTCCGGCGCGACATCGCCGATCATGTTGCGGGTCTTGTCGTCGGTCTGGAAGGTGTGGCCCCAGACCATTCGCCGCTGCGGCTCGGTGAGCCCTCCGAAGAACTCGTTGAAACCGGCGATCAGGTCGGCCTTGGTGAAGATGGCATAGACCGGGAAATCGACCTTCAACCGCTCATGCAGTTCGAGCAGGCGGCTGCGGATCGCGTCGGCATGGGCCGCGATCTGCTCGGGCGTCGAGGTCAGCAGATCCTCGACACTGATCGCGACCATGACGCCGTTGATGGGCTGGCGCGGCCGGTTGTTCTTCAGCAGGTCGAGGAAGGCGAGCCAGCTCGCGCGCTCGGCCTTCACATCGGCGTCCTGCGTGGTGTAGCGCCCGGCCGTGTCGATCAGCACGGCATCCTCGGAGAACCACCAGTCGCAATAGCGAGTCCCGCCGACGCCCGCGACAGCCGCCGGCGACGTGCCGCGAGCCAGAGGAAATTTCAGCCCGGAATTGACCAGCGCGGTGGTCTTGCCGGCGCCGGGTGGGCCAATGATCACATACCAGGGGAGGTCATAGAGATAATCGCCGCCATCCTTGGCGCGGGCGCGCTTCAGCGTCGCCAGCGCGTCGCGCATCGCGCCGCCGAGCATGGCGGCGTCGCCGGTCGCAGTCTCCTGCCTGACCAGGGCGTCGTTCAACGTAGCCGCCGCACGCCGCCGCTTCAGGATCATCAGCGTGATCCAGAGACCGGCGCCCAGGACGAGCAGCAGCACGATAGGCAGGCGCACGAAGAGCGGTTCGAACGGGCGGATCTCGCCGATGGCGATGAACGGGCCTCCGAACCAGATCAGCGCGCAAAGGGCCAGCGTACCGATCGCGATCGCGGCCACCCTGAGCCAGACCGCGACGCTCATCGGTGCCAGCCCTTCTGCGGATGC
Source organism: Allobosea sp. P1_B10 (assembly GCF_056406735.1). Lineage (NCBI taxonomy): Bacteria > Pseudomonadati > Pseudomonadota > Alphaproteobacteria > Hyphomicrobiales > Alloboseaceae > Allobosea > Allobosea sp. P1_B10. The sequence goes on from NZ_JBFTZP010000003.1 coordinate 639,665, forward strand.
TTTCGGATCGGATCCATGGCGTCGCTCAACTGTTCCGCTGGATCAGGATTTCGACGCGCCGGTTCTTGGCGCGGCCTTCGCGGGTATCGTTCTGGGCGATGGGTGCGTCTGAGCCCTTGCCCTCGAAGCTGATGCGGTCCTGCCTGCTCAGCTTTGTCTTGAGGAGGTCGCCGACCGCCTTGGCGCGCTCCTGAGAGAGCTGGACGTTGGAAGGGAAGCGCGCGGTCCGGATCGGCACGCTGTCGGTGTGACCCACGACCTTGATCGCGCCACCCTCCTGCTCCAGCACGCTGGCGATGCGCTCTATCAAGGGGCGGAACTCGTCGCGCACAGCCGCCTGGCCGGGCTCGAACAGGGTGATGTCGACGAGGCGGATCAGGATCAGGTTCGGCGTGACCGTGCAGGTGATCGGCGGGCTCACAGTGGCGCAGACCTTTGCCTGCGGCTGCGGCACTGGCGGGGGCGGCGCCGAAAAGACCTTTCGCACGATGCCGAGTTCACCCTTGGGATGCACCGAGAGCAGGGCCGAAGCGGACGCCTCTGCATTGCCGCCGAGCAGCGCGCGCAGCACGAAGTACAGCCCCAGCAGCGCGACGCCCGCGATCGCTGCGACCGACCAGACCGGCACCTTGAAGCGGGCGACCTGCGAGGCCAGCGCCTTGCCCTGCCAGCGCGGCGACAGCTCTGGGTCCGGCTGCTTTACGCGCCGGAGGGTCTCGAACAGGTTGCGCTGGATCATCTGCAGGTTGGCGGCCCCGCCAGACGAGGTGCGATGGATGCCCTCGAAGCCCAGCGCGAGACAGGCATGCATCAGCTCAAGCAGGTCGTAATTGACCGAAGGATCGGCCTTGGCCCGGTCGAGCTCCTCGAAGAACCTGATACCGCCGACGCGCTCGCCGAAGAAGCGCGAGAGCATGCTGTACTGCGTCCAGAGGTGCCGATCCTCGCCGGGAATGTTCTGGACGATATCGTCGGCCACCGCCGCGAGGGTGTATTTTGCGGTGCGGGTCTGCTCGGCCGAAGCACCCGTCGCCCGGACCTCGTGCTCGAAGGCTTCGATGGAGTCACCGACCTGGCCTAGCAGCTGCTGCAGCGGCGCGCTGCTCAGCGAGGAGCGCATCCGGCCAAGCAGCAGCAGCAGCGGGCCGGCGGCTTTCAGAAGCGGGTTGGCATTGGGCGTCAGCAACTGGTCGCGCTTGGGAAGCGAGGCGCCCGGCGCGCCCATCAGCGGCGATGGAACCGCGCGCTGCGGCGTGACCGGCGGCGCCGAAAGCCATTCGTCGCCGCTGCCGGGCACGCCGGGCGAGGGGGCGCCGGCAGCCGGTGTGGATGGGGTCGGCGCCGCGGGGCGCGAGGGCAGGGGCGCGCGGCGCCCGCCGGGGTTGGGCCTGATGATCGTGCGGTCGGAGCGGCCGAACGGATCTGAGGGCGAACCCGGGTCACTCATCGCCTGCCCTCCAGCACGGCCCAAAGCTCCATTTCGAGATCGGGCCAATCACCGGAAAAATGCATGCCGATCGAGCTTGCGGTCGAAAATTCGGGCCAGAGCGACGAGGTGCGGTCGAGGTAGAAATAGACGTGGTCGGTCAGCGCCCGGATCTGCGGCGGCGGCGTCGGCAGGTGCACGAGGTTGATGCCCGGCAGATGGGCATGGACGATCTCGTTCATCTTGGTGTTGGGGCCGACCTTGAAGAGTTGAGGGAACTGCGCCTGGATCTCGGTCAGCGGCCGGCGCGCTGCCACCTCCAGGACCAGCGTCGCGTTGCGCATCAGCGAGCGGTCGCGGATCGTCGACATGAAGGCGTTGGGCGCCCGCTCGGTGATCTCGAGCCGGATCGCCCGGCGCCCGAGCTGGGCCGACAGGAAATCCTGGATGTCGCGGATCACGGGGGTAAAGCAGCCCTCGAGATCGTCATGGTCATAGGCCGGATAGTCGCGGGCGCGACGCTCGGCGGTTGTGAAGGTCGCAAGCTCGCCGGCGATGGCGAGGAAGGTCGTGAACAGCCGCTCGGGATGGACGAAGCGCGAGCCGCGCATGTGCTTCAGGACCGGAATGTGCCGGTTCAACATCTGCAGCACGAAGTAATCTGCGCTCTGCAGGCCGCCGCCCGCCGTCGGGTCGGCGGCGTAGCGGGCGAGTTCCTCGAGCTTGTTGTCGACCCAGCCTATGACACGGTCGAGCCAGCCATCGATCACCGGATAGGCGTGGCAGACCAGCACGGGCGGCGCGAACTTCTCGTCGAACAGGATGGCGCGGTCGCGCACTTCGAGGATGCGTCCGAGCGCCAGGCCGACGAAGCCCGCCTTCGCGGTCCGGCGCAGTTCGAGCGTCAGGCGCGGATGGGCGACGTCGATCTCCTCCTCGAGGCGCAGCGAGGCGGTCGAGTCGATCAGCATCTCGGTCGCGGGTGAGAAGCGGCTGGCGCTGCCGTTCAGGCTGTCCTCGACCTCGCGCGTATTGGCCGAGGCCAACGGAAGCGAGAGCCAGGCGATCTGTCCGGCGGCGTTTTCGGGAACGTCGATCGCGGCCGGCAGCGGGCTGTTGTCGGGCAGGGCGAACGGGGTGCCGTCGGGCATCACGCCGACGGCGCGGCGCAGGCCGATCTTGCTTTGCTGGGCCAGGTCCCGGTCGATCTCGAGCACGGCAAATCCCCAGGGATAAGGCGTGACATGGCGAACGCGGCTTTCCAGCAGATTTTCGAGATACCGGTCGCTCTGCTGAAAATGGTGAGGCCGCAGGAACAAGCCTTCAGACCACACGACCTTGCTGTACCAAGACATCCGGTTCTCTTTATCTGCAGCCTGGTCTGACCTTAGACGCAACGGTGATCGACGTCACTATCGCGCTCAGTTTTCGGCCTGTTCCTTTGGGTTATCGGATGGATTTCACGTCATGGTTCCAGCGTATCCGAGCCCGCCTCGAACCGTCGTCATTGACTTGAATGACCCGCGTCGCGGATGTTTGCTTTAATCTCGGCGCCGTCTTGGAGATGGAGAGTGTCGTGCCGAAGGGCTTTGCCGCGCGCATTCTGGATCCGGTCCTGCATCCTCTGCCCGGAATCCTTCAGCCCGGGCCGGGCAGCCCCAACGTCCTGATCGGCGGCCTGCCAGCCTGGCGTGGCGTCTCGGCGGCGGCTGCCGCCGCGATCCAGGCCGCCAAGGCGTCATCCGATGCGACGCTTCAGATGGCGCAGGCTGCCACCGTGGCTGCGGCCGGGACGCCGGGCGCGCCTGCCGCCATCGCCGCCGAGGAGGCCGCCAAGAACGCAGCCGCCGCCAGCATGGGCTCGATGATCTCAGGCGCTGCCGGCGGCGCCGATATCCATATCTGCCTGACGCCGCTGGGCCCGCTGCCCGTGCCGACGCATGGTCCCGGCGTGGTCATCGACGGGTCCCAGACCGTGCAGATCAACAGCCTGGCCGCCTGCCGCGTCGGCGACACCGTGCTCGAGGCGCTGGGGCCGCCCAACAAGATCGTCATGGGATTGCCGACGGTCATCATCGGCGGGTGAGTGCGCCGCTCTCGGAGCCGACGTGATAAACCGAACTCCCATCCTTCGAGACGCTATTCCCAACGAAATGGCTCCTCGGGATCAGGGCTGGATGAGATCTCGAAGGGACGCTCAGCGTCCGCCGCGATCGTAGCACTCGGCGAAATAGAGCATGAAGGCATCGACCAGTCCGTCCTCGAAAGGCGCGGTCTTGGCCTCCCAGCGCGCCACATAGGCGTCCCATAGTTTCGCCTTGCGCGAGCCGATCAGGGCCTCGAGCCCTCGGTCCGGCGGAAGGCTCTCGGCCACGGCCTGCGGGTCGAGATCCTCGACCAGCATGCGCAGCGCGTTCTGCATGGCCGAATAGGTCTTGATCTGGTGGGCCTTGAGGTCCTTGAAGCTCTCGTCGAAAGCGCGCTGCGCATTGAGGTAGCCGCTGGTCGGAGGGCCGAAGATCAGCTTCAGCGCATCGTCGATGGTCGGCGAGAATTTCAGCGGGTTGTTGTCCTCGACCTGGATCATTGTCTGGCTGCTGCTGCGCGCTATGCGCTTGCTCTCGGCGCGCGCCGACAGCAGCGATTTCAACTCGATCGCGACGAGCCGCATCAACGCGCCGAGTTCTTCGGCGAAGGCGCCGGGGTCACGCGCCGCCAGGACGTCGGGCGCCAGACCTGCGCCCTTTGCGAAGCGCTGCAGGAACTCTCCCCTCGGGAGCGGCGGGGGCGTCGGCTGCGGCGGGGCCGGAGCTGTGAGCGGCGCAGGGGAGGCGACCGGGGAAGCCTCAAAAAGCTCGGGTGGCTCCTCGTCCCATGGATTGCTGGCCGGCGGGCTCGGTGCGACGGGGCGCCTCGGCGTCGGGATCGGGGCCGGCTGCTCGATGGCATGGGGCGGCGGAGGCTGGTAGGGTGCCCAGGCGAAATCGTCCCGGCCGCTCGGCGCAAGCGGTGGCGCCGGCGCCGGCTGCTCGACCGGCCCCGGCAGATCCGCAGCCCAGTCGATGAAGCCGGGATTGACCGGTCGGGCGCTGTTGGGCGGCAGCAGGTCGCGGCGCGGAATCGGGGGCGCGACCTCCCCGCTCGGAGCCCATAATTCTTCCGAGGCAGGCGGGCTCGGAACCGCGGCGCGCGGCGAGGCGTCACTGTGCTCGTCCCGGTCGAGTGTGACCGCGATGATGTAGTGGCCGATCTCGACGCGGTCGCCATGCCGAAGCTGGTAGGGCGACTGGACGCGCTGGCTCGCGCCGTTGACGAAGGTGCCGTTGGTCGAGACATCGCGCAGCCAGTAGGCATCGCCCTGGAAGCGGATCTCGCAATGCCGGCCCGAGATCGCCCGCGTCGGATCGGGCAGGGTCCAGTCGAGATGCTGGTCGCGGCCTATATCGAGGCCGCGCCCGCCACTCAGGGTCACGCTTAGCGGCCCGCCATCGGGCAGCGAGGTCTCGTTCTCGATGGTCAGCGTCAGCGCCATGAACCGCGCTCCACGCTAGGATTGTGCCTTGGCGCCGTCATCATCCGCCAAACGAATGCATGCTTCGATGCAGGCACGCAACCGCGCGTCGCGTACGGACGCCGGCAACGTGCCGAAAGCCAGCATCACGCCGATGCGCGCGCATTTGGCGGTCAGGTCGGGCGGGCAGGGCACGGCATGGCTGGCGACCATGCTCCCGCCCGAATAGCCCGCAGCCCAGGCGAGCCAGGTGCCGGGCACCTCGGTGTCGCCAGCCTCCGCCGCGGCAAGTGCGGCGCGCCTGCGGGCGTCGTCGGGGTCGCGGACCCAGGCTTCGGCCGCCGCCATGCATGCGTCGGGCGGCGTTCCCGGCTGCTGCATGGTCCGGAGCGCCTGGAGCGCCCACCATACCGTCTCGCGCCGCGGCAGCAGGAAGGCGCAAAACCCGAGCGCATCCCGGGCCGCCCCGCTTTGCGCGAGCTTCCGAAGGAAGGCGAGCGGATGCTCGCCCGTCGGCGCCGCCTTGACGAGCCTGCGCGCGGCCGGAAAGGCCGAAAATACTTCCTGAGCCGTGTTGAAGCGAAGCCGCGACATGCCGTTGCTCAATTGATCAGAACCATCCCGCCCTTGACGATGACCGTGCCATCGCTGAGCACCTCGGTCTTCAGCGTGCTCTGGATCTTGATCGTCGGCGAGCTGATCTCGATGCTGGCCGGCAGCATCCTGATCGTGCTTTCGCCGACCGTCATGACGATCTCGTTGGAGGCCGTGATGTCGAGCTTGCCGTTCAGGATTTCGAGCTTGTCGCTGCCATCCTCCAGCGTCGTCTTGCGCGAGTATTCGCCATTGCCGGTGAAGTTCGTCGCGATCCTGCGGGTCTCGATATTCTGGACCTCGATGTCATGGTCCTTCTCGGCCCGCAGGCTCAGGCTCTCGGAGCCCTCCATGTCCTCGAACTTGATCTCGTTATAGGTGCCCGGCGCGCCGCCGCTCTTGGTCGATTCCGATTTCAGGCCCGACTGGGTCTTGTTGGCCGGCAGCTCATAGGGCGGCATGTGGACGTCGTTGACGACCGTGCCCGTGACCAGCGGCTTTTCGGGGTCGCCCTCCAGAAATTCGACGATGACCTCCTGGCCGATGCGGGGGATGATCTGTCCGCCCCAGCCCTTGCCCGACCAGAGCTGCGCGACGCGGACCCGGCAGGAGGTCGACTTCTCCTCGCGGTCCCAATGGAAGCGCAGCAGGACGCGGCCATATTCGTCGACGTCGATATCGCCCTCGGTCGTGTCATTGTCCTTGCCGACGACCTTGGCGGTATGAGGGCCCATGACGCGCGGGCCGGCTGTGGTGATCGGCGGGCGGAAGCGGCGGTCGCATTCCTGCAGTTCGTAGGAGCCGTGATAGCTCGGCGTGGCGACGCTCGTGCCGGCTCGATAGCTCTGGCCGGTCAGGCTGTGCTGCGCGCTGAGCACGAGATACTCGGCATCATCGGCCCCTGTCGGATCGGCGGTGAAGCGCATCAGCGCGCCGGGGTAGAGGCTCGGCGCCTGGCCGCTGGCGTAACGACGGTCATCGCGCGACTGCTCGGCCTCGACGCGAATGCGCGCGAGATGCTCGCCCTCCTCGCGTGTCACATAGGCGCCGGGATAGTCGTAGCTCTCATAGTCCTTGGCCTTCGGGAAACCGTGTTCGGCGCGGCTTGTCAGGTCGGACCCGGATTGCTTGAAATCATAGTCCCTGAGCTCGATCTTGCCGGTGCGCAGCCGCCTCAGCGTGGACCAGTCACTGATGTGCTCGATCGGGCGCGGTATCGTGTTGAGCGGCGACATGAAGGGATAGGCCGTGCCGGCGCCGCTATAGGAGGGCTCGGCGGCAGCCCGAACCTGCGCATGCCCAGCTTTTGAATCAGCCAGGATCAGCTTATGCCCGCCCTCGCTATGGGTGAAATAATAATAGATTCCGTATTTTTCCATGAGACGCAAAACGAAATCAAGATCGGTTTCGCGGTACTGGACGCAGTATTCAAGTGTTGGCGGCGTGTCCGTGACCTTGAATTCGAAAGATGCCTTGGCTTCCTTCTCGAAGATGGCCTTGATGATGTCGATCGGATTCTTGTCCTTGAAGATCCGGCAATCGGAGCGATGGGACAAAAGCCAGAGCCAGGGCTTGAGCGTGAACTGGTAGATGTCGAGATCGGCCTCGCGGCTCAGCCACTGCGCATTGACGAGAATACCGTTGAAAATCCTCGACTGGCCGTTCTTGAGCGTAAAGGCGACGTGGCAGTTCTCTCCGATCATCGTCTTGATGTCCGCGTTTCGCGTCGCGCTGGCCGCCTTGATGCGATAGGTAAACAGATCGCTGATACCTTCCTCGGCATCGAAGTCTATGAGCGGAAATTCATCTTTGTTTGATGGCGTCACAAAAGACGCAATTCTACCAGTCTGCTTAAGATCGGTAGACATTATCTAGACCTCATGACATCGAATATTGAATTCGGGTTGACGTGATCAGTATTTCATTCTATATGCGAGAAGGTCGTCTCTGGCGTCATCCAAATGAACGGGAAGGGCACCATGCGCAGCTACGCCGTTATCGTCCTCGGTCTTTGCGTCACCAGTTCAGTATGCGCCTTGACTCCGTTTTCGGCGAGAGCGCAGACCTACAAGGCCGACGACGTCATCAAGCATTTCGGCGGTCAGCCGCAATTGGGCATCACGCGCGGCCTGGGGCCGACGCGGGGCCTTTGCGTCGGCACCGAGGCCGAGTGCAACAAGGCCGGGCACGTCGTCGCGACGCCCTCGGCTGCAGCGTCTGCCTTCGATCTCGTGGTCAAGTTCAAGTACAATTCGGACGTCCTGGAGCCCGAAGCCAGGGTCAATCTCGACGAGTTCGCCAAGGCGCTGAACGATCCCCGGCTGGCATCGAGCAACTTCCTCGTCGAGGGCCACACCGACGCCCACGGTTCCGCGAGCTACAATCTCGACCTGTCGCAGAGGCGCGCGCAGTCGGTCGTCCGCTATCTCGGCGAGCGCGGCGTCAACGCCGCCAAGCTGCTCGCCAAGGGCTATGGCCAGAGCAAGCCGATCGTGCCGGACCCCTTCGCAGGCGATAATCGCCGTGTCGAGACGCGCCTGCGCGTCGAGTGATTGGCTGCCGGTTGCCCGCATCAGGGGGCTGGGCTGGATGAGGGGCCGGTGAGGGACCATGGCGGCTTTGAATTTCGTCGATCTCGCCGCCCTGGTCTCGCCCGAGGCGCCCTGCGGACCCGATCTCGAGGACACCCCCGATTTCATGAACGTGTCTGCGCGGCTCGAGGTCGCGCTGCCGACCTCGTTCTTCCACCGCGACGATGAGGGACGCCAGATCCCGTTCGATCGTGCGTCTCTCGATTTCGACAGCGCATTCGCCGATCTCGGCAAGCTGCTCGCGCAAACCCGTGATCTCCGGCTTTTCGTGCTGGTCGCGAAATTTGCGCTGCTGAACCGCGACGTCGCGGGCTTCGCCGACAGCCTGAAGCTGGTCGCCGACAATCTCGGGGATCACTGGGATGACTTCCATCCCAGGCCCCAGGGCGCCGATGTGATGGCGCGCGAGGTCGCGCTGCAGAGCCTCGACGACAACGCGACCGTGGTGCTGCCGCTCCAGCATGCGCCGCTGCTGACGAGCCGGCGCGTCGGCCCGCTCGCCTTTCGCAGCCAGCTCGTGGCGTCCGGCGAGACGCGGCTGGTCGAGGGCGAGCAGCATCCTGATACCGGCACGATCCAGGCCGCGCTGCTGGAGGCCGATATCGCCGATCTGACCCGCGCCCTGGAAACGATCACCACGATCAGTGATGCGCTGGCTCGCATCGCGGCGGTCTGGCTCGCAAGGACGGGCGACACGCTCAGCTTTCCGCGGCTGCAGGCCCTGACGAGTCAGATCCGCGCCTTCCTGGATGCGGCCGTCGCGCGCCGCGTCCCGGGCCATGCGGTTCAGGCCGCGCCCGAGCAAGCCGAAAGCGGCGCCGCGCCAGGAGGCGCCGTGGCAGCCGCCGGTGCCTGCACCAGCATCATCCAAGTGAAGGATGCACTGTCCAGCTGCCTGGATTACTTCCGAAGAACCGAGCCATCGAGCCCTGCGGTCTTGCTGATCGGCCAGGCACAGCATCTGATCGGGAAGTCGTTGATCGAGGTCATCCAGATCATGTTTCCGGACCACGTCGACAAGGCGATGATTGCGGTCGGGCAGGGGCTCCGCTTCCAGCTTCCGCTCGAACGCCTCGCTTCTTTCGAGGGCGAGAGCGGTGGCTTCAGCGCCGACGACGAGGGCGATGATGAGGTCGAGAGCGAGGCCTTGGAGGATGAAGGAGCGACGGCGCCAGCCAGCGCTTTTGCCACGCCGGTCGGATCGCGCAGCGAGGCCGTTTCGCGGATGGCGGCGGTTGCACGGTTCTACCGGCAGGCCGAGCCATCGCATCCGACGCCGCTGCTGATGGATAAGGCCTGCGCGCTCGCGCAGCATGATTTCATGTCCCTGCTCGGTGACATTCTGCCCGGGGTTGCAGTGGGTCCCGACGAGGAAAACTAGGTGATATCCGAGAATCCATAGAATTCGGACCACGGTCGACAAGCATTCGCGATGGAGTAGAATGGTTTTCGGCTGACGCAATGGGCTCTGGTAACGCGACAACGTTCACGAAAGAGGGAGTGCGGCGATGGCTGGTGATTCAGGTCAAAAATTCATCCGCCGCAACCGGCCCCCACGCGTCCACATCACCTACGAGGACCCCTACAACGCCGAGCAGAAGATCGAGCTGCCCTTCGTCATGGGCGTGATGGCCGATCTGTCCGGAAACGCCTCCGATGTCGAGAAAGCCGACATCACCGAGCGCAAGTTCCTCGACATCGACATGGACAATTTCGACCAGCGCATGGCGGCGATCGAGCCCGGCGTCGCCTTCACCGTGCCCAACAAGCTCGGCGACGGCGACGACAAGCTGTCCGTGGCGCTGAAGTTCAAGAAATTCGACGACTTCAACCCGGCCGCCATCGCGCGGCAGGTTCCGGCGATGGCCAAGCTGCTGGAGGCGCGCGAGCAGCTCTCCAACCTGCTGCGCTACATGGACGGCAAGATGGCGGCGAGCGACCAGATCAAGGCGCTTCTCGCAGACCCGCAACTGATGGCGGCACTCAAGGACAAGCTCGGCGACAAATCGGTCGAACCCACGCAATCCGGCAACGGCTAAATCAAGCGAGGCGGCAATGGCAGCGGAAACGCAGATCCAGGGAGCCGCCGGCGCGGCTGCCCAGGTCAAGGATGCAGATGAGTTCGCGTCGGTCCTGAAGCAGAGCTTCAAGCCGAAGACCGAAAGGGCGGCGTCCGAGGTCGAGAACGCGGTCGCCACCCTGGTCAACCAGGCTCTGGCGGATTCCACGCTCATCAAGACCGACGTGCTCGACACGATCGAGGAAATGATCGCGCGGCTCGACGCAAAACTCTCCGAGCAGATGAACGAGATCCTGCACGCACCGGTTTTCCAGCAGATCGAGGGTGCCTGGCGCGGACTGAACTATCTGGTCTTCAACTCTGAGACCGACGCGCAGCTCAAGATCAAGGTGATGAACGCCTCGAAGAACGAGCTCTACCGCAACCTCAAGAATTTTCCCGGCGCACGCTGGGACCAGAGCCCGTTGTTCAAGCAGGTCTACGAGCAGGAATTCGGCCAGCTCGGCGGCCAGCCCTTCGGTTGCCTGATCGGCGACTACCATTTCAGCCATCTGCCGACCGACGTGCAGCTGCTGCGCGACCTCTCAAAGGTTGCCTCATCCGCGCATGCGCCGTTCTTCGCCGGCGCGGACCCGACCCTGATGGGCATGGATGCCTGGACGGAACTGTCAAACCCGCGCGATCTCGGAAAAGTCTTCGACACGCCCGACTACGCGGCCTGGAAGTCGCTGCGCGATGCGGCGGATTCCCGCTATGTCGGGCTGTGCCTGCCGCGCGTGCTCTCGCGCGTGCCCTATGGCGCCAAGTCCGAGCCGGTCGAGGAGTTCGCCTTCGAGGAGGACACCGACGGCCACAAGGGCGAGAAATATGCCTGGATGAACGCGGCCTACGCGATGGCCGTCAACATCAACCGCGCCTACAAGGAATATGGCTGGTGCACGCGCATTCGCGGCGTCCAGTCCGGCGGCGAGGTCCTGAACCTGCCGACGCACACCTTCCCGACCGATGATGGCGGCATCGACCTGAAATGCCCGACCGAAATCGCGATCAGCGACCGTCGCGAGGCGGAGCTCGCGAAGTCCGGCCTGATCCCGCTGATCCACCGCAAGAACACCGACAAGGCCGCCTTCATCGGCGCGCAGTCGCTCTACAAGCCAAAGGCCTTCTTCGGGCCTGACGGCGTCGCCGCGACGGCATCCGACAACCTCTCCTCGCGGCTGCCCTACATGTTCGCGGTCTCGCGCTTCGCGCACTACCTGAAATGCATGGTTCGCGACAAGGTCGGCTCCTACAAGGAGCGCGAGCCGCTGCGGCGCTGGCTGCAGGAATGGATCACCGACTACATCGATGGCGACCCGCTCAATTCGAGCGAGGAAACCAAGGCGCGCAAGCCGCTCTCCGACGCCCGCATCGATGTCTTCGAGGACGAGGAGAACCCGGGCTACTACTCGGCCAAGTTCTATCTTCGCCCGCATTTCCAGCTCGAGGGCATGGATATCGGGCTCAGCCTCGTCTCGCGCCTGCCTGCCCCCAAGGCCTGAGACAGGCGGCTTTCAAGTCGACGCCGCCCACCTGAAAAAAACGCCAAAACCTCCTGCATTCCGATGATGTTCGGGGCCAGCTCAAGGTTCAATATCCGGACATCTACTCAACGGCAGTCCAGATCATTGATGAAATCCAACTGGGGAGAGCGTTATGGCTAGCGATTTTCTACTTGAACTCGATGGCATCAAGGGCGAAAGCCAGGACTCCAAGCACAAGGATTTCATCGAGATCGAATCCTTCTCCTGGGGCGTGACCAATTCAGGCAGCCATGCCTCGGGCGGTGGAGGCGGCGCTGGCAAGGCCAACTACCAGGACCTGCATTTCACCACCAAGGTCAATAAGTCTTCCCCGAACCTGATGGTTGCCTGCGCGACCGGCCAGCACATCAAGAAGGGCAAGCTCATCGTCCGCAAGCATGGCGGCAAGCAGGAAGAATACTACGTCATCTCGCTCGATGACCTGCTGGTCTCGAGCTACCAGTCGGGCGATGCGGTCGGCGGCGATACCATTCCCACGGATCAGTTCTCGCTCAACTTCGCCAAGATCAAGTTCGAGTACAGCCCGCAGAAGGCCGACGGTTCGCTCGATGCCGCGATCACGGGTGGCTACGACCTGAAGGCCAACAAGAAGCTCTGACCGTCAGGGCAAGTAAAGCGGGCGGGAGCCGATCTCCCGCTCGCAGATCCCACAGCCGCGGACGGTCAAAGCGCGGCATTTCGGGCGAGAGAGCCCGGCGGCGTTCCCATGAGGATTGTGTTGGATGGCGATCATGACGCAGCGTCGGCCACGTCCCTGCCTCGGTTGCCGCCGGTCGCTCGCCAGCCCGGCTGGAGGCGCGCGCTGATGGATGCCAGGCTCAAGAACCGGTTGCGCCCGCCCTTGATGTTCGCCTTTCGCGAGGCGCATCGCCAGAAGGACGCTCGCACGCCACTCGACCTGCGCAGCGAGGGCGGCGAGCGCATTCTGGCGGGCCGCCGCGCCGCGCCGCGCGCCGCGATCACCGAACAGAAGCTGCGCCAGGAGATCGCGCTCGATCTCGAGACGCTGGTGAACACCGTCAATCTGGGCTCGTCGATCGATCTGACGCGTCACGCGGATGTCGCCCGCTCAGTACTCAACCACGGCTTCCCGGACATCACCCATCGCTCGATCGACGAATATCGCGTCAACGCGATCAAGGACGAACTGGCGGATGTGCTCGTCGCCTATGAGCCGCGCCTGATCAAGCGCTCCGTGGCCGTCGAGCGCGACGACGGCCTCGACCCCGCCGAGCTGAAAATCCGCTTCGTCGTGCGGGCCGACCTCAATTGCGAGCCGCTGAACATACCGATCCAGTTCATCGCCGATGTCGAACTCGACACCGGCAAGATCGCGATCAGGAACCGATAGCCGCCGATGAACCAGGAGTTTCTCGACTTCTACAATCAGGAACTGCGGCTCTTCACCGAGCATACCAAGGAATTTGCCGAGGAGTTCCCCGGCATCGCCGAGCGCCTCGGTGGGCTAGTCGGAGAGCGCATGGACCCAATGGTCGGCGGGCTGCTGGAGGGCGCGGCCTTCCTCGCCGCCCGCGTCCAGCTCAAGCTGAAGCACGAGTTTCCCGAGTTCACCAACAACCTGCTCGAGCAGCTGCTGCCGAACTATCTCGCGCCGACGCCATCGGCACTGCTCGCCGGCATCAAGCCTGCCTTCTCCGATCCCGGCCTGCGCGAGGGCGTGCGCATCAAGCGCGGCGCCTATCTCGACGCGACCTATCTGGAGCGCGACCGTCGCGTCGCCTGCCGCTACCGGCTCGCCTCGGACGTGACGCTCTGGCCCTTCGATATCGTCGCAGCCGAGTACATGGCAGCGCCTGCGGCCTTGCAGGCGCTAGGCCTGCCCACCGATGCGGGCGGCCTGTCTGGCCTGCGGCTGTCGCTGACGCACCGCATGATGGTCGATGTCGAGGACGAGCCCCCGCCATCTGTCTCGGCCAAGCAGCCGCAGAGCTGGTTTGCCGGCTGCAATGCCCGGGAACTCAGGGTCCACCTGCTCGGCACCGAGGCCGACGCGATTGCGCTCTACGAGCAGCTCTTCGCCGATTGCATCGGTATCTACTTCCGCCACCTCGACGCCTTCGGGGATCCGGTGATCACCTCCGGCGCGGAGTGCGCGCTCGAGCAGATCGGCTTCGACGAGAGCGAAGCGCTGCTGCCGGCCGACAGTCGGGCCTTTCGCGGCTTCGAACTGCTGCGCGAGCTGTTCTGGTTCCCGCGCAAATTCCTCGGGTTCCGGCTCGACGGGCTGGCGCGCATCATGCCGCGCCTCAAGGCCAAGACTGTCGAGATCATTTTCGTCTTCGACGAGGTCAATGCCCGGCTGGCGGCGGCGGTCAGCCGCGAGATGTTCGCGCTCTATGCGGTGCCGGCCGTCAATCTGTTCGAGAAGACCACCGACCGTATCCAGGTCCGCTCCAACGAGCACGAGTACCATGTCGTTCCCGACCGGAGCCGGCCGCTCGACTATGAGCCGCACAGCATCCTCGAGGTCTTTGCCCATTATGTCGGTGGGCGCGAGAAGCAGCCGGTTCACCCGCTCTATTCCTCGCCCGAGGGTGCATCCCCGACGCAAGGGCTGCTCTACACCCAGCGCCGCCTGCCGCGCCGGCGTTCGAGTGCCGAGCGTCGCTATGGCCGGGCGTCCGATTACACCGGCACCGAGATGTTCATCTCGCTGGCGGAGCCTGCGGTCGTCGGCGACGCGGTCTCGGTCGCCGAGCTCAGCGTCAAGGCCTTGTGCTCGAACCGGCATCTCACCGAGCATCTGCCGACGGGAGCAGGCGGCGCCGATTTCCGCCTGCTCGACAGCGTCTCACTCGACATCGCCTGCCTCTCGGGGCCGACGCCGCCGCGCGAGCCGATCGTTTCCCAGCTCAAATTGCGCGCCGAGACTGCAAGCACAGGCGTTATCGCCTGGCGCCTGATCAACCTCCTCAGCCTGAACCAGCTCGGCCTGGTGCAGCGCGGTGCCGGGCGCAATGGCGAGGCCCTGCGCGAACTGCTCTCGCTCTTCGCCGATCTCTCCGACAGCGCGGTCGAGCGCCGCATCCGCGGCATCAAGAGCGTCGACAGCCAGGCGGTGGTCCGACGCTTTCCGCAGCGCGCCGGGACCGGTGCGGCGCGCGGCCTCGAAATCGTCGTCACGCTCGAGGAAAAGGCTTTCGAGGGCAGCGGCGTGTTCCTGCTGGGGGCGGTGCTCGATCGCTTCCTCTCCGAATACGCGGCGATGAACCACTTCACCCAGACGGTCATCCGCACCGTCGAGCGTGGTGAGGTCATGCGCTGGCCGCCGCGCGCCGGCAGCAGGCGCATCCTGTGAGCGGCGCGCCCGAGCAGGCGGAGGACGCCCCCTTCCTTGGCCGGCTCAAGGCCGAGCCCTGGCGTTTCGACTTCTACGCCGTGATGCGCCGACTGGAACGCAGCTTTCCCGAGCGGCCGCGCATCGGCGATGCCGCCTCGCGTCGCGACGAATACATCGCGCTGGGCGAGCAGGCCTTTCTGGATTTCGCGGCCTCGACGATCGCCGAGGCCGACGAGGACGGGCAGGGGCGCCTGCGTCTCTTCGTCAAGTTCCTGGGGCTGCTGGGGCCACAGGGCGCGCTGCCCCTCGCCACCACCGAAGAAACCTACCAGTGGCAGCTCGCCCATGACGAGGCCTTTCCGCGCTTCCTCGACATCCTGAACCACCGCTTCCTGCAGCTCTTCTATCGCGCTTGGGCGGATTCACGGCCCGTGGCCCAGCATGACCGGCCGGAACTCGACCGTTTTTCCGCCTACGTAGGAAGCATGATCGGGCTGGGCTCGAAGCCCTACCTGAAGCGCGACAGCGTGCCCGATCCCGAAAAGCTCGCTCATGCCGGCCTGCTCGGCGCGCAGGCAAAGTCGGCCTCGCGCCTGCGCGGCTTCCTGGCCGGGCTGTTCAAGGCGGAGGTCGAGATCGAGCAGTTTGTCGGCATGCGGCTCGTCTTCGACCCCGCCGACCGGACGCGGCTCGGCGCGCGCCATTGCAGCCTCGGCAGCGACGCTCTGCTTGGCGCCAGTGTCTACAGCGTCGAGGACAAGTTCCGCATCCGCATCGTGGCGCGCGACCTCGAGCAGTTCCGCCGCTTTCTGCCCAGCGGCGACCGCTGCGAGCCCCTGGCCGACGCGGTGTTCTTCCATCTCGGCGAGCAGTTTGAATGGGATGTCGAGCTGGCCTTGCCGGTCGGCGCGGTCGAGCCCGTCACGCTCGGGCACTCGGGAAACCTCGGCTGGACGAGCTGGATGGCGCCCAACTGGAGCGAGAGCCAAGGCGCGCTGCGGCGCGACGCACGTTTCCATCCCGCCGAACGCATGCGGCACAAGCGCAACCTCGAGGCTCAAGGCGGCCTCCAGGCCCGCGCAGGATAGGGGAAAGCCATGGCCGACATCAGCTTGGAAGCCGTCACAGGCAAGCTCAACCGGGTCGGCTACGAGGCCTTCATCCTGGCGCTGCGGCAGGCTAAGGGCGCCGGCAACCGCAATGTCGAGCTGGCGCATTGGCTCTCGCAGATCCTGCAGCAGCGCGCCACCGACATCGCCCTGACAGCCGATCACTACGGGTTGGACCGGGCGCGGCTGCTCGCCGATGTCGGGGCCGTCGTCGAGGGCTTCCGCAAGAACGAGACCGAGATGCCCGGCGTCTCGAATGGTGTCGTCGATCTGCTCGACCGCGGCTGGCACTACGCCACCCTGTTCTTCGGCGAGACACAGATCAGGACCGGCCACGCGCTGGTCGCGGCGCTGAAATCGCTCGAATTGCGGCGCGCCCTGGTCGCGGCCTCGAAGGAGTTCGCAAAAATCCCGGTCGAGGATCTGGCGGCCGGCTACGCCAAGATCTGGGAGGGCTCGGAGGAGGAAAACCTGCGGCCGATGGACGGCTCGGGCCTGCGCGCCGCCGGCACGCCCGGCGCCGAGGCCGCGGCCGAGGGCGCCAAGGGCACCACCGCGCTCGACCGCTTCTCGCAGGACCTCACAGTCAAGGCGCGCTCGGGCGAGATGGACCCGATCCTGGGCCGCGACGACGAGATCCGCCAGGTCATCGACGTTCTGATGCGCCGGCGCCAGAACAATCCGATCCTCACCGGCGAGGCCGGCGTCGGCAAGACCGCGATCGCCGAGGGCTTCGCCCAGCGCGTCGCGTCGGGCGACGTGCCGCCCCCGCTGCGCAATGTCAGGGTCTGCGCGCTCGATATCGGCCTGATGCAGGCCGGCGCCTCGATGAAGGGCGAGTTCGAGCAACGCCTGCGCTCTGTCATCGACGAGGTCCAGTCCTCGCCGACGCCGGTGATCCTGTTCATCGACGAGGCGCATACCCTGATCGGTGCGGGCGGCCCGGCCGGCACGGGAGACGCCGCCAACCTGCTCAAGCCCGCTCTGGCGCGCGGAACCTTGCGCACCATCGCGGCGACGACCTGGTCGGAATACCGCCAGTACTTCGAAAAGGACCCGGCGTTGACGCGCCGCTTTCAGCCGGTGCAGGTCGACGAGCCCGATGTCGCGCGCTGCTGCACCATGCTGCGCGGCCTGATCGGGCCGATGGAAAAGCACCACAAGGTGCGCATTTCCGACGCCGCCATCGTTGCGGCGGTGCATCTCTCCTCGCGCTACATCCCGGCGCGGCAACTGCCCGACAAGGCGGTCAGCCTGCTGGACACCGCCTGCGCACGCGTCGCCATCAGCCAGAGCGCGACGCCGGCTGCGATCGAGGATGCGCGTGTCGGCATCGCGGCGCTGGAGCAGGAAAAGGCGGCGCTGACCTCCGATCGGGACCTGGGAAGCACGACCGATATCCGGCTCGCCGAGATCGAGGCGGAGATCGCCGAACGGACTGCGAAGCTCGCTGCGCTCGAGGCCGCCTGGGCGAGCGAACTGGCTGTCGTCGAGGAGATCAAGGCGCTGCGCGCCAAATTGGGCGACCCCGCCAATGCCGGAGCGGATCCGAACTCGGAGGTTGCGCGGCATTCCGCGACCGACGGCGCTGGCGCGCCTGCCGGCGCCGCACAGGAGCTTGCGCCGGAGCCGGCCATCGACCCTGCAGCCACACGCGCCTCCCTTAGTAAGCGCTTCGCCGCCTTGGGCGAGATCGATCCCGCCCACCGCATGATCTACGCCCATGTCGATGAGCAGTCCGTCGCCTCCGTCGTCTCCGACTGGACCGGGATCCCGGTCGGCCGGATGGTCAAGGACGAGATCGAGACGGTTCTGAATCTCGCCGAAACCCTGAACAAGCGCGTCGTCGGCCAGGGACACGGCATCTCGATGATCGCCAAGCGCATCGAGACCAGCCGCGCCAAGCTCGACAATCCCAACAAGCCGATCGGCGTGTTCATGCTCTGCGGCCCCTCCGGCGTCGGCAAGACCGAGACGGCCTTGGCGCTGGCGGAATCGCTCTATGGCGGTGAGCAGAACGTCATCACCATCAATATGAGCGAGTTCCAGGAGGCCCACACGGTCTCGACGCTGAAGGGCGCCCCTCCGGGCTATGTCGGCTATGGCGAGGGTGGGCGACTGACCGAAGCCGTGCGGCGGAAACCTTATTCGGTGGTGCTGCTCGACGAGGTCGAAAAAGCCCATCCGGATGTCCATGAACTGTTCTTCCAGGTCTTCGACAAGGGCCAGATGGAGGACGGCACCGGCCGCCGCATCGACTTCAAGAACACGCTGATCATCCTGACCTCGAATGTCGGCACCGACGAGATCATGCGCATGGCCGGCGACCCCGTTAAGAGGCCCGATCCCGAGGCGCTGGCGGTGGCGCTGCGCCCGGCGTTGCTGAAAGTGTTTCCGCCAGCACTGATCGGACGCCTGGTCGTGATCCCCTATTATCCGCTCTCGCCCGACATGTTGGGAGGCATCGTCCGGCTGCAGCTCAACCGCATCGGCAAGCGCCTGCGCGACAACCACGGCGCGGGCTTCGCTTACGACGATGCGGTGGTCGAGCAGATCGTGGCGCAGTGCAACGACCCCGATTCCGGTGGGCGCATGATCGACAACATCATCACCAACGCGATGTTGCCGGCGCTGTCGCGCCAGATCCTCAACCTCCAGATCGAGAAGAAACCGCTCGTCGAGGCAAGCGTCGCGGTCGAGGAGGGGGCCTTTGTCTACCGCTGCGCCTGACGTCTGACTGGTGCGTTCGTGGCTTCTCCAGGGATGCGGCCGGGCATCGCCCAACCTGACTTTGAGGCCCTGCTTGGTCCTGAAGTCGACCGCCTCACGTCGTTCCGTGAGGTGATTGAAGCCTCGAGAGAACAAGGAGCTGACCATGCCCCATTTTGTCGGTATTCCCGCGACAGCGAACAGCCCGGGT
Organism: Allobosea sp. P1_B10; assembly: GCF_056406735.1. NCBI lineage: Bacteria > Pseudomonadati > Pseudomonadota > Alphaproteobacteria > Hyphomicrobiales > Alloboseaceae > Allobosea > Allobosea sp. P1_B10. Next base: position 658,720 of record NZ_JBFTZP010000003.1, read on the forward strand.
TTGAGCAGTTTGGCCCTGAAAGACTCTTCGGGAAACGCCGCCGTCGCGGTTTGGGCCGCTGGTATGGACTGGACGATCCAGCTGTGCGCGCCCGGAAATGCGTATGTGTCGATTCCCAGCAATCGCTTTCAATCGCCGCCAGCGTATAAAAAGGACGCAAATCGGCATGTGTATTTCATGCTGCGAGGATTGAAGGCCGGCGACAATATCGCGGCCTATGACTCGTCAGGCAGGCCACAAACAGCTGCTTTGCCAATAAATTTTGTTTCGACCGACCGCCCATCGAACAATCTGGCGGCGCGGCCAAGCGCTTTTTCTTCGAAGTTGATCTTGAATCCTGCAGGTGCAGAGCAAGCTGACCTCAAGACGACCGGCCCGGATTGGGTCACCGGCATCGAAAAAGTGATAAAATACATTCTCGCAAATGAAATGGGCAGGCTGATCGTTAACTCTCTGCCGGGAAACGTCAATATATTCCCGTTTTTGTCTGGAGAGCAGAATGCCAATTCCGCCGTCCAGTTCTCGCCGCGGAATTTTTCCGGCAGCTTGGCGCCGGGCGCTCAACCAAACGAGATCCTATTTCATGAATTGTGCCACGTCGCGGATGGCACGTTAGGAACATATGTCGACTTGATTGATCCGGACGTCGCGTTGCCTTTTCAGTATGACAAGTTTGATTTCTTCTCCGTCAACGCGACCAACGTATACGCGTCCATGAGAGGGCGGCCGCTTAGGAAGGATCATTTGAATTTCCAGAATATGCCGGCAAAATACAAGGACTTCGACCAGTTTTGGGCTTTTGCGAAGCCGAACTTGGATAAGCTTCGAGCGGCCAAACCCATTTTATACGGGCATGTAAGCGCCATTAACGCGCCTTGGAACCCGTTCTGATGCTGTAATCTGCGACGCTCGCGACGGGCGCTTTCAGATGTTGAGTACGCTTGATCCGGGCGCGTACCGGTGGCGGATAATAGCAGACTGGGGAGGCCGCATCATGTCTCTGCCAAAGCCGCGGCGGTTGCACCCACGCAGTCGTCCGCGCGCTGGGACGCTGTATCCACACGTGATGTGTAGTGCGACGTTCCGGATCGGCAAGTCCGTCAATTGTACCACGAGGCAGTCGAACCGGATCGTTGCGAGCACACTCGTCCAAAACCGGGCATAATGCTGCATGAGTGAAGATCGGGGCGGCACCATGCAGCCTGTTCGCCTGAAAAGCCGTGCTGGCGGGGCGATGCGCCAGCCAACCTCCGTACGTCCCGGCGAATCGCGCCGGCCAGGGAGCCGCAGTCGCTCGCCACGCGGCAGATGGGCTTCGGCCGTCCTCATTGCGCTGATGATCGTCGCGCTCGGCTGGGCTGCGATCGCGACGTATCTGCTCGTCGCGGAGAGGGCCGTCGTCGCGACGCTGCGGCAGGAGCAGGCCTTCTCCCAGGCTCGCAACGAAGAGCGGGAGCGTGTCTGGACCCGCCGCCTGGTCGGCGCGATCCTGACACAGGGTCCGGCCGGGTCGCAGGCTGCGGGTGCAGAGGGTGCGCCGGACCATCTTGCCGACCTGATCGCGCGTCAGGTCGAGCTGGAAACACGCCAGAACCTGCTCGGCGCCATCACAAACCAGGCGCTGGCGCCGATCCTGCCGCCCCCGGGCGCGCAAGCGCCGGCGGCCGGATCCGGCAGGCTTGCGGTCAACGACCTCGCTCCCGCCAACATCCTCGACCGCGTAGCGCCGAACGCCGCGGCGCCTTTGCGCAATCAGGTAGCGACCAGCCTGCGGGCCGGCGAGACGCTCGCTCTGACGGAGCGGATCACGATTCTCGGCGCGTCGCTGGACCGTGTCGACGGCGCGCAGGCCCGGCAGGTGTCGGCGCTTGGGGCGGGGCTTGCCGCGCGTGTCCAAGAGGTCAGGGCTGGCCTTGCCGAGCTTGGTCTCGACCCTGCCCGGCTAAGGTTACCGCCGGCGAGGGCAGCGATTGGCGGGCCGCTCGTCCCGTTGTCGGCTGCGTCACGCCCGGGCAACTTCGAGCACAGGCTGGCACAGCTCAATGACGGCCTGACGGTGTTCGGTCGCTGGCGCGATCTGGCGCTGATCGTGCCGTTGCAGCGACCGCTAGATGGCGATGACAGCACGACAAGCAATTTCGGCTCGCGCTCCGATCCGTTCACAGGGTCCGACGCAATGCATGCCGGCATGGATTTTCGCGCCACGACCGGCACGCCGATCAGGGCCGCCGGCGCAGGAAAAGTGCTGCGCGCCGAGGTCGCTGGCGGTTATGGCAACCTCGTCGAGATCGACCATGGCAATGGCCTGACAACGCGTTACGGCCATCTCAACGCCTTCGACGTCAAGGCCGGCGACATCGTCGCAGCAGGCGTGGTCATAGGCCGGGCAGGGTCGACCGGCCGCTCGACCGGGCCGCATCTCCACTATGAGACACGGCGCGGCGACGAGGCGTTGAACCCGCTGACATTCATCCTGACGGGCGATCGCTTTGCGAAGGACCTCACCGCGCGCCCCTGAAAGCTTCAGGGCTTCACAAAGGTCGCGACGAAGTGGACCAGTGCGCTCTGGCGAGCGGTCTCGGTCTTCGCAAAGATGCGCTGGAGATGCGTACGTGCGGTGGTCTTCGAGATGCCGAGGTGCTCGGCGGCGGCGGGTGTGTCGAGCCCCTTGAAGACCAGCCCGAGCAGCCGCGTCTCGGCTGGCGTCAGGCCATGGGCGGCGGCGACCATCGCGACCTTGGACCGTCCGGCCGCTTCCGGCTCCTGAACCAGGATGATGATCTCGGCCTCGTCGACGCTGACCGCCTCGTCGCTGCCGGTGCAGATCGCAGTGATCGAAAAGGTCCGCCCGCAATCGGTGTCGAGGCGTAGGCGGAGTTCGTCCGTGTCGTTACGCAGCGTCTGTTCGCGCAGCCAGCGCTGGAGCCGGCTGTTGACGGTGCCGTCGCAGGTCGCGAAGCGCCGCGTCCTGACGATGTCCTCCGACATCAGGTCGCGGCCGGCGTCGTTGGTGGAGCGGATGCTCAGATCCCGGCCGACCATGAACAGCGCGATGCTTCCGGCCTGGTGAGAGAAGCGCGGCCTCATGCTCAGCATCGGGCGGGGTATCGGGGCGTGAAGCGACGGGGAGGTCTGGAGTTGCATGTGCGTTGACCCGGATTGGAGTGTCCTACTAGGGATCACGCAAGCGCTCGGAAAATCCGGACATCGGCCGGCTAATATTATCAGCCGGCCCCGCGAGCGACGTGGAATGCTACCAAATCGCCATGGCGCTCCACCATTTGGGGGACGACTTCCCTAACGGAAGACGTATCGTTCGAGGGCATGGCGGCCTGGCGGTGTGTGGCCATGCCGGCGATGGGCGACGGGGTCCTGGGCAGCCAACGGGCGAGGGCGATGAACGTGGCTTCGAGATGGCCCCGAACCGGGAGTGACGAGACGGTACCGAGGCCGGCCGCCGGTTTTGTCACTCGCGACTGGGATGTCCCGGGAAGCCCGCTGCAATCAGCCACGCATCGGCAGTTCGGCGGAGCGCAGCAGGGCTGCGACCTGGCTCTGCTGCCGCGTTCCGGTCTTCTGGAAGATGCGCGCGAGATGGGTCCGGGCAGTGGAGATGCGCACGCCCTGGTCGTCAGCCGCCTCCGCCAGCGACCGTCCGGAAGCCAAAGCCGAGGCAAAGCGCGCCTCGGCTTCTGTCAGGCCGAACAATTGCTGGGCCGTGGCAGCGAGATCGATGACCGATTGCAGCGGTCGGGCAAGCAGCATGACATCGGAGGGGCCGTTGGGCAGTCCATATCCGCCAGGCAGCGGCATCACCGAAACGGAGACGCCCTGGCCCTCGTTGCCGGGCGCCCTCAGCAGCATCTGGTTGCGGCAGGAGGACGCGATCGCGCGCTTGTCGCCCGACCCTGCGATCAGCTGTCTCAGCATGGACTGGTCAGCCCGGTTGCGGGCCGAGATCCGCCCACCGCGAAGGTTCAGCGCGCCTGCGGGATGCGCCAGAATGTCGTCCGCCGTGGCGTTGGCGTAGACCAGCTGCAGCGATTGATCGACGATCAGCACCGCAACGGACAGGGCATCCAGCGCGTGGCGCGCCATGTCGCGCTGGATGCGCAGGTGGCCGAGATGCTGCTGCAGGCCGGCTACGCGACGCGCCACAGCCGATATCCGCTCGAACAGGGCGACATCGTCCGCGTCGAAGCGCTCCTGGTTGCGGCCGCGCTGCACGTCGACGAACCAGAACGACCGGTCGTCCGCGAGCGTGCGGCAGGCCATCCCGCCATACATGTCCTGGGGGGCCATCCATTCCCGCCAGACCCGGCTGCCCTGAAGCCGGTCGCGCCCGAACAGCAGATGGTCCTGATAAACCCGGCCTACGGGCACGTTCGAGATGAAGCCGGCAAGGTCCACGAACTCCGCTGCCAGTTCGCCATAGCAAAGCTTTTGCATCTCGGGGTCGGGATTGGTGGCTATCGCGTCCTCGGGGCCGAGATTCGGGCCGAACCGAGCGAAGCAGGCCTTCGACCCGTCGAACAGGATACGAATGCGCTCGATGGCGACGGGCAACTGCTCACTATCGAGCGCGCCGGCAAGCAGTCCATCGATGGCGGAGATAACGGCGTCGATCTTCGCATGCGTCATCCGCCGCTCCATCATCCGCTAGGCGCGGCGCATGCGGGCGCCAGGGCCCGAACGCTCCGCTCGCGGCACAGTCGCCAGTCCCGCGGGGGCGAGGCTATCATCACGGTATCGCTTTTGGAAAGTCCAAAAACAATCCAAAACGGGATAGGCTATCTGGTGTGCCGGCGAAGGAACGCTTCGAGAGCCGCAGCCGTAGGCAGGATGTCGAAAACACCCGTGCCGAGCGTCGCCATCGCCCCGCAGGCGGCGGCGCGATGCAGGGCCGTCTGGAGGTCGAGGCCCTGGACCAGGCTCGCGGCCAGTCCGGCGGCAAAGGCGTCGCCGGCCCCGAGCGTATCGACGGGCTCCACCGGAAAGGCCTGCTGGACCAGGTCCGGCTCGTCCCTGCGAAAGGCCAGCGCGCCCTGCGATCCCAGAGTGATGATCAACGTGTCGGCGCCTCGCTCGAAAACCCTCTCGGCCAGGCGATGGCCCTGTCCTGCCGCATCGGCCCCGGTGCCGAAAGCGAGATCGGGGGCCAACTCCTGCGCCAACGCGGCGGCCTCTGCGGCATTGACGATCAGGATCGAGGTCTGCGCCAGCAGGGGCGCCGTCACGGGCCGGAACGGCGACGGATTCAGCATCGTGCGCTTGCCGGCAGCCCGCGCGAGCGTGAAGGCTTCCAGGATCGGGGCGTCGCCGATCTCGAATTGCGCCAGAACGAGTCCGGCGCGGGTCACCTCGTGAGCGACTGCACGCACATTCTCCGCCGCCAGGCGCAGATTCGCGCCGGAGTCGACCGCAAGGCAGTTTTCGCCGGTCGCGTCGATGAAGCCGATGCCACTGCCGGTGCGCCCGGGAAAGCGCGCCAGCATGCTTGCCGGCAGGTCGGCGGATTCGAGAGCCGGTTCCGCGAATACGGAGAGCAGATCGTCGCCGACGGCGAGCAGGCCGTCGACGGCGATGCCAAGCCTGCGTGCGCCCAACGCCAGGTTGAACCCCTTGCCGCCGGGCTCGACCGTGACATGGTCCGCGCGTAGCGATTCCCCCGCCCGTGGGAAGCGGGCGACCTTTGCGGAGCAGGCGATGACAAAACTGCCCAGAACGAAGATAGACGCCGTCGCCATAATGCTAGGATCCTGCTACCCGGTTCGTCGGCGCGTTCATTAGCGACCGCCGATGCGACCGCCACTTATCACTGGAGCGATGACAAGCTTGCCCTCGGTGCCGTCCCTGCTCGACCTGCTGAAATTCGGGAACGACACTGCAAAGCCGCTTTATCAGCAGTTGTCGGATCGGCTGATCGAACTCATCGGCGATGGCACAATTGCTGCCGGGACGACTTTGCCTGCCGAGCGGCAACTGGCGGAGAGCCTGCATGTCAGCCGCGCCACCGTCCAGCGCTCGTACAGCCTGCTGCGTGAGCGCAAGCTCCTCAGCGCGCAGGGGCGGCTCGGGTCGATCGTCCAGGATGGCGGATCCCGTCTTCATCCGGGAATGGACAGGCTCAAGGGCTTTACCGACGAGATGCGCGAGCTCGGCCGCGTGCCGTCGTCGCGGATCCTCGAATGCGCTGTGGTCTCGGACCGGTCCATCGCCTCGATCTTCAACCAGCCCTCCCACGCCCAATTCCTCAAGCTTATCAGGGTTCGCAGCGGCGACGGAATCCCGATGTCGCGCGAGGTCGCCTGGTACAGTCTCGAGGCGGCCCCGGGCCTCGCGACCGCCGATCTCTCGCAATCGGTCTATGCGCTGCTCAAGCAGATGGGCGCGCCGCTCGCGGTCTGCGACCAGACCATCGAGGCCGCAGTGCCAACGGCCGAGGAATGTGCCATCTTCGATTTCCGTGAACCGGTGCCTTGCCTGCTGATCAAGCGCCGCAGCTACGGACTTGGCGGCGACATGATCGAATATGTCGAGGGCCTGTTTCGTGGCGATGCCTATGCCTACAAGCTGACGCTGCGAGCCTGAAGGGTCGTCCTCCGGATAGATGACGAGCGATCGGGCCCGGACGGGTCTTATCGGCAGCCGCGGCGAGGCAGGCTCGTCGCAGCCGAAGATCGACGGCGAGGATTTCCGCGCGAAGACGCTCATGAACCAGCATGCCGAATTGCGGAAGGAGCACTGGCAGGCGGTGCGCACGCTGTTCGACCGCCTGGTCGACCTCGCGCCGTCGGAGCGTGCCGCTGCGCTGGGCTCGACCGACGCGGCAGCGGATGTGATCGCCGAGGCTCTGGCGCTCGTCGAGGCCTCCGATGCTGCCGGCACCTTCTTCGAGCGTCCGCCCACCACGGTCCATCCCGAGAACTCCGCCACGCTGGCTGCTTGCCCGCCGCTGACCGTCGGCACGCGCCTTGGCCCGTTTCGCGTTGAACTGCTGATCGGCAGGGGCGGGCAGGGCGAGGTCTATCGCGCGGCCCGCGCCGATGGTCATTTCCGGCAGGTCGTCGCGCTCAGGCTGTTGCGCCCCGAGGCCGCCCAGCATTTCGAGCGCTTCCGGGGGGAGCGGCAGATTCTGGCGGGGCTCGGCCATCCCGCGATCGCCTGCCTCGTCGATGGCGGCACGGCGCCCGATGGTCGCCCCTATATGGCGATGGAGTATGTCGAGGGAGAGCCGATCACGACCTATTGCAGCGCCCGCAAGCTGGATCTGTCAGCGCGGCTGGCGCTGTTCCAGACCGTTTGCGACGCCGTGTCCCATGCTCATCGCAACCTCATCGTCCATTGCGACCTCAAGCCGGACAATGTGCTGGTCGCAGCCGAGGGGCAGGTCAAGATCCTGGATTTCGGTGTCGCGCGTATCCTCACCGAGAGCGGCGATGATACGCTTACTCAGGCGGTCCTGACGGCCGATTATGCCGCGCCCGAGCAGTTCGAGAGACGCCACTCCACCACCGCCATCGACGTCCATGCGCTCGGCGCGATGCTGTTCGAGCTGGTCGTCGGCCGCCCGCCCTGGCAGTTGCGCAGCACACCCTTCGCCGGGGCGCTGCGGCTGATCCAGGACAGGAGCCCGCTGGCGAGCCAAGCCATGGCGCAGCTGGACCACACGCCGGTGCCGCGTGAGCGTGTCACCGGGGACCTCGACGCCATCATCCAGAAGGCGATGCGCTACGATCCGCAGGACCGTTATGGCAGCGTCGCGGCGTTCTCCGAGGATCTCGACCGCTATCGCGCCTTCCGGCCGGTCGCGGCCCACGCGGACAGTGCGGGCTACAGGCTGCGTTGTTTCCTGCGCCGCAATCGAGGCCGCCTGGTCGCCTTGGCCATGCTCGTCGCCACGCTGGGCGCAGCGGCGGCGGGCATGCTCTGGCGGCATCAAAACGGTCTTGCGGCGCAACAGGACGCCGTCATCGAAAGCCAGCGGGCCTCGGCCGTGCACGATTACGTCAGGCTGTTGATCCGCACGGCGGGCTCGGCCGGCGGCCCCGCCGTTGCGACAGCAAAGCAGATGCTCGATGCCACCGCCGCCCAGGCACAGCGCGAAGCCAGTTCCACCCAGGGCGTTGGATCGGCCGCGATCCTGCGCACGCTGGGCGACCTCTATGCGGAGCTGGACGATTTCCCGGCCGCGACGACGCTGCTTCAGCGCGTGGTCGCGCTGGCAGAGGCCTCCGGCGACGCACGCGAACTGGCGACTTCGCGGCAGACCCTGGCGGCGGTCTTCGTGCGCCTCGGCCGGCTGGATGATGCCGCCCGCGCCCTCGAGCAGGCGCAAGGTCTCTGGCAGACCGATCGGGCCCTCTATGCCAGGGAACTCGCCCAGGCCGCCGGGATAGAGGCTGGGTTGTTGCGCGTGCGAGGCCAGCGCGACAGAGCGATAACGCTGCTGCGCGGTGCGATCGGAGATCTCACCGGGATCGCCGGCGAGAGTGATGGCGAGGTTGCCAGCCTGCAGCACAATCTCGGCGTCCACTATCTCGATAATGGCGCGCTCGACGAGGCGGAGCGCAGCTTCGGAGAGGCGACCCGCCTGCTTGAACGCTATGGACGGAGCCGCTCGGCCACCGGCGCGGCGCTGCTCGGTCATCGCTCCAACCTGGCATTGCTGCGGGGCAAGGCCGTCGAGGCCGAGGCGCTGTTGCGCCAGGCAGTCGAGCAACTGCGCGCGCTCCAGGGCCCCTCGGCCGCGCTCGCCGCCCTTCAATTGAGCCTCGGCCGGATGCTGCTCGCCACCGTGCGCATCGATGAGGGGCTGGCGGTGATCGAGGAGGCCCTGTCCTTCAGCGCGGCCTTCTCGGGCGAGGCGAGCCCAACGACGATCGTGCTGCGCCAGAGCCGTGCGATCGGGCTGATGGCCAGTGGTCGAGACAGCGATGCGGCGCCCGAGATCGAGCGCGCGATCGCGAGCAGCGCCGACGCCTTCGGGACTGGCCATATCTATCATGGCCTCTCGCTCGCGGCGCGCGCGCAGTTGCGGTTGCGGGCCGGCGACTCAGCCGGGGCCCGCAGCGACATCGACGCGCTCGACGCCGTTCTGGCGCAAGCAGGTCCGGCTGGCGCGATCCACGCGCCTGAGGCCCGGCAGTTGCGCGTAATCCTGGAGAATACCGCCACGTCTGCACCCTGGGCAGGGAGCCGACCCGGCACAGTCCAGCCCTAGCTGCCCTGGAGTTCGCGGAACAGGAAGGCCTTTGCCTGTAGCCAGTCGCGCCGGACCGTGCGGTCGCTGATGCCCAGCACCCGCGCCGTCTGCTCCTCGCTGTAGCCTGCGAAGAAGCGGCACTCGACGACCTTCACCAGACGCTCGTCGACGGCCTGCAGCGCCGCCAGGGCCTCGCTGATCCTGACGACGTCGTCATCCTCGGGCGCGGCGATGTCATGCTCGTCCTCGAGCGGCACCGCATTGGCGCCTTCGCCGCGCTTGAGGCTGAGCCGTGCGCGGGCGGCGTCGACCAACGCGTGCCGCATGGCTGTCGCCGCGCTCGCCAGGAAATGCTCCTCGCTGCTCCAGCCATGGCTCTGTCGCAGCTTGATGTAGCTTTCATTGACCAGCGCGGTGGTCTGGAAGCTCGAGGGCCTCCCGACGCGCAGCCGCTCGCGGTGCGCGATCTTCCGCAGCGCCTTGTAGAGCTTGCCGGTCAGCGCATCGAGATGCGCTGCGTCATGCGTAGGGCTGGAATCCATGGGACCCAGCCTATGGCCAAGGAGACGCCAAGTCCAAGCGCCGGATGGCGTAGGCCGGGCCGTTCCCCGCCTTCCCCGACGGACATGGACGAGCCCCACTGGAGGGATCGTTGTCATTCTGTTGCAATGTCACCCTCGGACTAAAAAACGTCGCTTTCAGGACAGTGAACGCTTTCAAGCACTTCAATATTAGTCGGCGAGATCGCTACTTGGATCTGAGGTCGGCCTTAGAAATAGAAAAGAAATCTGTGGCCTCGATGGACGTTAGACGCTGCTTGGCTAAGCAGTTCTGCGAACCAAATCTCTGTGTCTTGAAGTAACGACGTCGTGCGACCGGCTTTCGCGGAGGGGAGTCTGCAATGATCTGCCGTGACGAACGGTCGACGGCTGGGAAGCCGTTGCCCGTACGCGAACATGCACGCCTGCTGGTCATCGGAGGGGGCTCTGCTGGCCTCGCCGCAGCCATCGAGGCTGCTCAGCGCGGGGTCCAGGTGGTCCTCGTCGACGAGCATCCGGTCGACAGCGCTCTGATGGGCCTGGATGTGCCATTTCATTTCGGCCAGCGCATGAGCGGCGCGACGCGCAACAAGACCGTCATGATCGAGGCGGTCATTGCCGCCGATGATCGCATTGCCGAGGCTTTTGAGGCGGGGGTCGATGTCCGGCTCGGCGTCGCCGTCTGGGGCCTGTTTTCGCATCGGCCCGGACTGCGCTGGCTGTCCCGGCAGGTCGCTGGTCTGACGGATGGCGAGAGCTGCTGGTATCTTTCCTTCGATGCCGTGATCGTCGCCGCTGGCCGGCGCGATATAGGCCTGGCCCTGCCCGGTTGGGAAACGCCGGGGGTCATGGGCGTGACCGCGGCCCAGGCCCTGCTGCAACGCTACAATGCCCTGGAAGCGGAACGGCTTGTCATCCTCGGTTCCGGCGCTGAGGCGACGGCGTTCGCCAGCGCTGCGCTCGACGCCGGGCGCAAGGTTGTCGCGATCGTCGAGGTCGCCGACGAGCCCCGCGACGCAATTGCCTGCGCCGGGATCGCAGCGCGGGGCGTTCCTGTGCTCACCGGCACGATGGTCGCACGTGTGGTTTCCGCCATAGACGGACTGATCGGCGTGGTCGTCCAGGACGCCGACGGCATCGGCGAATCCGGCACGCTCGATTGCGATACACTTGTGCTCGCGACCGGGACCGCTCCCGTGATCGAACTCCTCGACGTTGCCGGTGCCGCGATCGTCTTCGACGCCGGGCGCGGTGGCCACGTGCCGGCGATCGACGCCGATGGCCGGACCTCGGTGCCCGGCATCTATGCCGCCGGCGACTGCGCCGGACTCTCTGCCGGGAAGACACGAGACGCCGGCATCGCCGCGCAGGAGGGGCGCCGCGCGGCGATCGCCGCCTGTGCGGAACTCGAAGCGGCGGGCACTCCTCTGCCCTGGAAACCGCTGCCGGTCTCGGCTGCGATCGCCCCGCAGGATGACGTCGCTGCCATCCGGGGTGCCTGGGTCGCGGCCGCGATGGCTGTAGCTACCACCGACACGCATGTCTGCCAGTGCGAGGAGGTCAGCCTGCCGGACCTGCTCGGCATCCGACCGCCGAAATATCTGCCGCGCGACCAGGCGCCGATGCTGGCCCGCGACCTCGCTTCGCTGGCGGGTGACGGGTTGGTGAGCCAGGATCAGGTCAAGCGCCTGACCCGCGCGGGGATGGGCCCCTGCCAGGGGCGTCGCTGCCGCGAGCAGGTCGGCGCAATCCTGGCGCAGGCGTCCGGGACGCCGCTGGGCGAACTCCCGCTCCCGAGTTACCGTGCGCCCGTCCGGCCGCTGCCGCTTTCGGCCTTCGCCGAGACGGAGGAGCCGCTTTCGGTTGCGGAGAACTGGGAGGGCTGGTTCGGCATACCCGGGCAATGGGAGCCGTTCTGGAAGCTCGGCAGCGAAACCGGCGCGGACCAGCAGTCATGAGCACGGATGGCATGATCAAGGGCGCCAGCGTCATCGTGGTCGGCGGTGGGGTCACTGGCCTCAGCAGCGCCTGGTGGCTGGCACGCGCCGGCGTTGATGTCCTGGTGATCGAGAAGGGCATCGTCGGCTGGGGCGCATCGGGCCGCAATGGCGGCGGAGCGACCCACCACCAGAGCCCGCTTTTCGTGGAGGAGCAGCGGCTCTGGCCGCAGATGGACGAACTCCTCGGCTATCCCACTGAGTTCCAGCCCAAGCGCATTCGCGTGGCGCTTACGGAGAAGCAGGTCGAGGATTTCCGCCTCGGCGTTGAGAACACCATTGGGCAGGGTTTCCCGGCCGAATGGCTGGACCCGAAGCAGGTGCGCGACATGGTTCCGCTGGCCGGGGACAACGTCCTTGCCGGCGTCTATTACGAGCGAGGCGGCCATGCCAATCCGCAGCGCACCGTCCAGGCCTATGCCTGGGCGTTGCAGGATCTCGGAGGGCGCATCCTCCAGCATACGGCGGTGACCGGCTTCCAGCGCCGCGGCGGCAAGGTCGTGGGCGTCGAGACGAGCGCCGGGACTTTCGCCTGCGACACGCTGATCCTGGCCGCCGGTCCGCAGACGGGACGGCTTTCGGCTCTGCTCGACAGCGAGGTCCCCGTGGCTCCGGCCCGCGCCGAGATGATCGTCACCGAACCGCTGCCGCTGATGCCGATCGGCGGCGTCGATGGCAATTATCTCTACGGCCGCCAGACCATGCGCGGCAATCTCGCCTATGGCGGCGGGCCGCATGAATGGCTCACGCCCGAGGACGACGCCATCGCGGCGCGTCCGTCGAGCCCTCTGGCGCGCAATGTCGCAAAGCGTCTGGCCGAGATGTTCCCGAAGGCGGGCCATATCCGCGTGATCCGCAGCTGGGCGGGGGTCATCGAGAACACGCCCGACGGCCGCCCGGTGATCGACCGTTTGCCCACCGCAACCAACGCGATCGTCGCGACCATGTCGAGCGTCGGCTTTGGCCTGTCGCCCGCGTCCGGACGCGCGATCTCGCAGATCGCCCTGACCGGTGCCTGCGATTTCGCCGATCTCTCGAGCTTCCGGCTGTCGCGGTTCGGCAACCTCAATCCAGGCTGGCGCGAAGAGCGCGGCTGGTTCCCTTTGCAAACGGATGACGATGATGCCCACGCGGCCTGAACCGATCGCCGACCGCTATTCGGGTTGGCGGCTGCTCACTGAAAGCCTGTCCGGCAACCGCGGCTGGAAGCCGGCCTGGCGCAAGCCCGAGCCGAAGCCCTCCTATGACGTGATCATCGTCGGCGGCGGCGGCCATGGGCTGGCGACCGCGCATTACCTCGCCAGCGTGCACGGGATCACCAACGTCGCCGTGATCGAAAAGGGGCCGATCGGCCTCGGCAATGGCGGCCGCAACACCACAATCGTGCGCTCGAACTACGGGCTGCCGAGCAATACGCGCTTCTACGAGCACTCGCTGAAGCTCTGGGAGGGCCTCGAGCAGGACCTCAACTACAACGTTATGATGAGCCAGCGCGGCGTGCTCAACCTGTTCCATTCGGACTCGCAGCGCGACCTTGCGGCCCGGCGCGGCAACTCGATGCGCCTCCAGGGCGTCGATGCAGAACTGCTCGATCGCGATCAGGTGCAGGCCATGGCGCCGTTCATGGAAATGAACAACCCGATGTTCCCGATCTTTGGCGGGTTGATGCAGCGTCGCGGCGGCACGGCGCGGCATGATGCCGTGATCTGGGGCTTTGCGCGTGCCGCGGATCGTCGCGGCGTCGACATCATCGAGCAGTGCGAGGTCACCGGTATCCGTCGCGAGGGCGGCCGGGTCACCGGCGTCGAGACGACGCGCGGTTTCATCGGCGCCAAGAAGGTCGGCGTGGCGGTGGCGGGCAATACCTCGCGCCTGGCGACGATGGCCGGGCTGAAGCTGCCGGTCGAGTCGCATCTGCTGCAGGCTTTCGTCTCGGAGGCGATCAAGCCGATGATCGACGGCGTCGTGACCTTCGGCGCCGGCCACTTCTACATCAGCCAGTCCGACAAGGGCGGCCTCGTCTTCGGCGGCGACCTCGACGGCTACAATTCCTACTCCCAGCGCGGCAACCTGCCCACCGTCGAGCATCTGATGGGCGCGGCAGTCTCGATGATCCCGGCGCTGTCGCGGCTGCGCGTGCTGCGCCAGTGGGCCGGCATCATGGACATGACCATGGATAGCACGCCCTTCATCTGCAAGACGCCGATCGACGGGCTCTATTTCAACGGGGGCTGGTGCTATGGCGGCTTCAAGGCGACGCCCGGATCGGGCTGGTGCTTCGCGCACACGATCGCCAACGACGCCCCCCATGCCTTCAATGCCGACCTGACGATCGAGCGCTTCCGCGACGGTCGCATGATCGACGAGCGGGGCGCCGGCCCCAGTCCCTGGGCTCAGTGAGACGCCGACCATGCATCTGATCCCGTGTCCCTATTGCGGTGAGCGTCCGCAGGACGAGTTCCACTACCGTGGCGACGCCACGGTGAAGCGTCCGGCCCCCGATGCGGGGGAGGAGGCCTTCTACGAGTATGTCTACACCCGGGCCAATCCGCGCGGCTGGCATGACGAATGGTGGCACCACTTCGTTGGCTGCCGGCAGTGGATCAAGGTCCGCCGTAACACGCTGACCCATGCGATCGCTGCGTCCGCAGGCCCCAATGATGCGCTGCCGGAGGCGACGCCATGACGTCCAAGCGTCTTTCGACAGGCGGTCGGATCGACCGCCGCAGCACAATCCGCTTCAGCTTCGACGGCCGCGAGTTCACGGGACACCCCGGCGATACGCTCGCTTCGGCCTTGCTCGCCAATGGCGTTCGCCTGGTGGGCCGCTCGTTCAAATACCATAGGCCGCGTGGCGTCATGACAGCCGGCCCGGAAGAGCCCAACGCGCTCGTCGAGCTGCGTAACGGCCCCCGGCGCGAGCCCAACAGCAAGGCGACCGAGATCGAGCTGCATGACGGCCTCGTCAGCGCCAGCCAGAACCGCTGGCCGTCCCTGGCCTTCGACGTGATGGCAGTCAATGCGCTGGCCGGCTCGGCCTTCTCGGCGGGCTTCTACTACAAGACCTTCATGTGGCCCAAAAGCTTCTGGGAGAAGATCTACGAGCCGCTGATCCGTCGCGCCGCAGGCCTCGGGCGGGCGGCGTCCGAACCCGATCCCGACCACTACGAGGCGATGCACGCCCATTGCGACGTGCTCGTGGTCGGATCCGGCTCGGCGGGCCTCGCAGCGGCGCGCGCTGCCGGAGAGGCGGGCGCGCGCGTCATCCTGTGCGAGCGCGACTTCCTGCTCGGCGGCGGATTGCTGATCTGCCCGACGCATGCCGCCTGGCGCGACGAGATGCTGGCGGCGCTCGAAGCGTTGCCGAATGTCGAGATCCTGCGTCGCACGAACATCTTCGGCTACTACGACCACAACCTGCTCGGCGGCGTCGAGCAGGTCTCCGACCACAAGCTGCAGCCGGGCGCACATGAGGTGCGCCAGCGCTACAGGACCTTCAGGGCAAGGCAGGTCGTGCTAGCGACCGGCGCCAGCGAGCGGCTGATCGCACTGCCCGGCAACGATCGCCCCGGCGTGATGATGGCAGGCGCCGCGCTGACCTATCTGCGCCGCTTCGGCGTGGTGCCCGGCCAGAACGCCGTCGTCTTCACCAACAACGACAGCGCCTACGAGACCGCCCTGGCCCTCGCCGATGCCAAGGTTGGCCGCGTTACGCTCGTCGATATCCGCCCACGCAGCGAACTCAAGGCGCCTCTGTCCGCCCGGGGCATCGACGTCAGGCTGGGCAGCGAGGTCGCCGGCTTCGACGGCAGGACCGTCCAGATCCGCAAGACCGGCGCGATGGCTGTCGACAAGATGTCTGCGGACCTTCTCTGCCTCTCGGGCGGCTGGAACCCCAATGTCCACCTGGCAAGCCAGTCGGGTGCGAAGACGCAGTGGGATACCGCCCTCGCCAGCCATGTCCCCGGGCAGCCGGTGCAGGCCGAGCGCTCGGCAGGCGCGGCGCAAGGCGTCTTCGGTGTTTCCGCTGCCGCCAATGACGGCCTGCGCGCCGGGCTCGATGCGGCTGCCGCTGCCGGTTTTGCCACGAAACCCGGCTTCGCACTGCCCGCACCCGAGCGCTCGCAGGAACCGCTGCTCCCGCTCTGGGAGGTCAAGGGCCACGGCAAGAGCTTCGTCGATCTCCAGCACGACGTGACCGCCGAGGATATCCGGCTCGCGCATCGCGAGGGCTTCAGCCATGTCGAGCACGCCAAGCGCTACACGACGCATGGCATGGCGACCGACCAGGGCAAGCTCGGCAGCCTCGTCGGCTCGGCCATCCTGGCGCAGGCTCGCGGTGAGCCTGTCGAGGCCGTCGGCGTTCCGACCTATCGCCCCTACACCATGCCGGTCGCCATCGGCGCCCTGGCAGGCCACGCAACGGGTGCAAATTTCCAGCCCGTCAGGCGCACCGCGCTGCACGACTGGCACGTGCGCAACGGTGCCGTGATGCAGCCCACGGGCGCCTGGCTGCGCCCGTTCTTCTATCCAAAGCCCGGCGAAAGCGGCTGGGATCCGATCTTCCGCGAGGCCCGGGCCGTGCGCTCCGCGGTGGGCGTCTGCGACGTCTCGACGCTCGGCAAGATCGACGTGCAGGGCCCCGACGCCGCGACTTTCCTCGACAGGCTCTACATCAACAACTTCGCGTCGCTCGCCGTCGGCAAGTGCCGCTATGGCGTGATGCTGCGCGAGGACGGCATCGTCTTCGACGACGGCACCACCTCGCGCCTGGCCGAGGACCATTTTGTCGTCACCACCACGACCGGCAATGCCGCGCCGGTGCTGGAACACATGGAATTCCACGCCCAGACCGTCTGGCCCGAGCTCGATGTCCAGTTCTGCTCGGTGACCGACCAATGGGCGCAGGTCGCCGTCGCCGGGCCGAAGGCGCGCGAGACGCTGGCTGCCGTGGTCGAGGGGCTCGACCTCTCGAACGAGGCCTTCCCCTTCATGGGCGTGGGCGAGGGCATCATTGCGGGCGTGCCCGTCCGGCTCTTCCGCATCAGCTTCTCGGGCGAGCTCGCCTATGAGGTCGCGATCCCGTCGTCCCACGCCGAGACGGTCTGGGAGGCGCTGCTCGGCGCTGGAAAGCCGTTCGGGATCGTGCCCTATGGCCTCGAGGCGATGGGTCTGATGCGGGTCGAGAAGGGCCATGCCGCCGGCCCGGAACTGAATGGGCAGACGACGGCCGCCGACCTCGGCATGGGCCGGATGATGAAGAAGAGCGGCGACGTGATCGGCCGCGTATTGCTCGGGCGCCCGGGCCTTGCCGATCCCGCCCGTCCGCGACTGGTCGGCATCCGCCCGGTCGATACCAGCAAGCGCCTGAGAGGCGGCGCGCACATCGTGCGCGAGGCCGGTTCGGGCACGAGCATGGGCTGGGTCAGCAGCGTGACGCAGTCGATCGAATTCAACAGCTGGATCGGGCTCGCCCTCGTCGAGAACGGCGAAAGCCTCAAAGGGCAGCGCCTGTTCGCGGTCTCGCCGCTTCATGACGAGAGCGTCGAGGTCACGATCACCAGTCCCCACCATGTCGATCCGGAGAACGCCCGTGTCCGTGCTTGATCGCCGTTCGCGCTTTCCAGCCTCACGGCCGCTCAAGGGCGGCCAAGCCGATGGCGACGCCCTCAGCATCGTCGAAAGCAGCGCGACCCTGGTGCAGGTGACCGCACGAAAAGGTCGCCAGGCCGACATGTCCGCCGTCGCCGCAGCGACGCTGGCGCTCGATCTGCCTCAGTCGGGACGCGTCGCCGCGGCTTCGGGCCGGATGGCGCTGTGGATCCAGCCGGGCTGTTGGCTGATCAGGGCGCCACAAGGCGAGCAGGACAGCCTGCCGGCCTCGCTGAAGGACAGCCTGAAGGGCATCGGCGCCGTCGTCGACCAGAGCCATGGCCGCTGCCTCTTCGAACTGCGCGGCGTGCACGCCCAGGCGGTGCTCGCCCGGCTTTGCCGTCTCGACCTGCATGACCGTGCCTTCCCGCCCGGCAGCAGCGCGGTGACGTTCGTCGGTCATGTATCCTGCCAGCTGTACCGGACCGGCGGGGCGGTTCCGAGTTTCGGGCTGATCGTCGGCTCGACCTTCGCCGAATGGCTGCTCGACCAACTGAATGCGGCCGCTGCCAGCCATGGCTGGACCTTCAGCCCCTCGCAGGGAGCCGCCGCGTGACCCTCGTTATCTGTCAGAACTGGACCTTCGTCCCATGAGCCACAACCGGTCCAATCGCCAGCTCGGCTTCCAGACCCGCTCGATCCATGAGGGCTACGACCCGCTGCTCGAGCGCGGCTCGGTCTCCCCGCCGATCTACATGACCTCGACCTTCGCCTTCCCCAATGTCGCGGCGGCCGACGCAGTCGTTGCCGACGAGGCCGAGGGCTTCCTCTACGGGCGCGAGCACAACCCCACCCAGCAGCTGCTGGAACAGCGCATCGCCTCGCTGGAAGGTGCCGAGGTCGGCGTCGCCGCCTCCTCGGGCATGGCCGCGATCAGCTCGCTCTTCCTCTCGACGCTCTCGCCGGGCGACGAGATCATCGTCCACCGCACGCTCTACAACAACACGACCGCGCTGACGGGCGAGGGCTTGCCGCGCTTCGGCATCAAGGTCGTTCAGGTCGACCTTTCCGAGCCCGGCAACCTCACCGCGGCGGTTACAGACAAGACCCGCTACGTCTATTTCGAGACGCCGATCAACCCGACCGGCGAGGTTCTCGACATCGCCGCGATTGCCGGGTTCGCGCATCAGGCCGGCGTGCGCGTCGTGGTCGATTCGACCTTCGCCTCGCCGGCGCTGCAGCGTCCGCTGGAGCACGGTGCCGACATCGTCGTGCATTCGCTGACCAAGTACATCAACGGCCATGGCGACCTTCTCGGTGGCATCGTGCTGGGCGATGCCGAGACGATGCACAAGGTCCGGGGCCTCGGCCTGCGCTACCTCACCGGCGCGACGCTCTCGCCGATGGCCTGCTTCCTCGTGCTGCGCGGCCTCAAGACGCTGAAGGTGCGGATGCGCGCCCATAGCGAGAACGCGCTCGCGGTCGCGCAGATGCTCGATGCCCACCCTGCGGTGCGGCTGGTGCGCTATCCCTTCCTCGAAAGCTCGCCGGGCTACGTCACCGCGCGCAAGCAGATGAGCAATGGCAGCGGGATGATGTCGTTCGAGCTGCACGCCGGATATGACGGCGCCGTCCGCATGATGGACCGCCTGAAGCTGATCGCCCGCGCCGTCAGCCTGGGTGATGTCGAATCCCTGATCATGCATCCCGGTGGGCTGCTGCAGGCCCGCCGCAAGGTCTACCCCGAGGCCAAGCTCGGGATCGGCGTCACCATGGACCTGATGCGTCTGTCCATCGGGTTGGAAGACACGGAGGACCTCGTCGACGATCTCCGGCAGGCCCTCGAGGGAGAGTAAGGCATATGCGCGTCGACGTCCTTGGCTATGTCGTAAGGCGGATCCTGCACTCGATTCCGCTCGTCATCGGTGTCTCGCTCATCGCCTTCGGCATCATGCACCTCGCGCCGGGGGGGCCGCTGGCGGTCTACACGCTGAACCCGACGATCACCGTGACCGACATCGAGCGCATCCGCGTCGCGCTCGGCCTCGACCAGCCGATCCATCTGCAATATCTCGGCTGGGCGAAGGGCATGCTGACCGGCTCCTGGGGCTACACCTTCTTCGGTGGGCGCCCGGTGCTGCAGGTCATCGTCGAGCGTCTTCCGGCGACGATGATCCTGATGGGCACCTCGATGGCCCTCGCGATCCTGATCGGCACCTTTGTGGGTGTGCTCGGCGCGGTCCAGCGGAACTCGATCTTCGACTATCTCGCCACCACCGGCGCGATGCTGGCGCTGTCTTTCCCGACCTTCTGGTTCGGGTTGATGGCGATCTACGTCTTTGCCATCCAGCTCGGCTGGCTGCCTTCCGGCGGCATGTACGAACTCGGCGAGGAAGGGAATCCCTGGGATCTCGTGCGCCACCTGATCCTGCCGGCGAGCGTCCTGACGCTCGTGCTGGTCGCGACCTGGAGCCGCTATTCGCGCTCGAGCTTCCTCGAGGTGATCCAGCAGGACTACATCCGCACCGCGCGCTCGAAGGGCCTCGGCACCCGCCGGATCATCATGCGCCATGCCTTCCGCAACGCCATGATCCCGCTGATCGCGCTGCTCGGCGTGCAGCTTCCAACGCTGTTCTCTGGCGCCCTGGTGGCGGAAACCATCTTCAGCTGGCCCGGCATGGGGCGCCTCTTCGTCGATGCGCTGAACATGAAGGAATACCCGATCCTGATGGGGATGATCATGTTCACGGCGCTGTTCGTGATCGTCGGCAACCTGCTCGCGGACATCGGCATCGCGCTGGTCGACCCCCGCGTGAAGCTGTTTTGAGGAGCCCGGCATGACCGAAATTTCAGCCCCGGCTCCCGCATCGTCCCAATCCTATGGCCGGATGATCGCCAGGCGTTTCGTCACGCACAAGATGGCGGTGGCGGGGGCGGTCATCGTCGTCCTGCTGTGCTCCTCGGCGCTGTTCGCGAATTTCGTCGCGCCGCACGACCCCACCGCGATCGACACGTCTCGGCGGTTCCTGGCGCCGTTCCTGTCCTGGACCAATGTGCTCGGGACCGATGATCTCGGCCGCGATACGCTGAGCCGCCTGCTCTATGGCGGACAGGTCTCGCTCACGGTGGGCATCGTCGCGATGATCACGACGATCATCACCGGCACGCTCGTGGGACTGGCATCGGGCTTCTACGGCGGCATCATCGACAACCTGCTGATGCGCTTCGTCGATACGCTGCTGTGCTTCCCGCAGGTCTTCCTGCTGCTGGTCGTCGCGGCATTCGTGCCGCCGACGATCCTGTCGATCTCCCTGATCATCGGCCTGACTTCCTGGATGGAGGTGGCGCGCATCGTGCGGGCGCAGGTCTCGACCTTGAAGGAGACCGACTTCGTCATGGCCGCGCGCGGCTTCGGCGCTTCGAACTGGCGCATCATGCTGGTCGAACTCCTGCCCAACATCATGGCGCCGGTGCTGGTGGCGGCGACGCTCAAGGTCGCCACCGCAGTGCTGATGGAATCCTATATCAGCTTCCTCGGCTACGGCGTGCAGCCGCCCATGGCGAGCTGGGGCAACATGCTCACCAATGCGCAGGGCTATTTCGACACCGTGCCCTTCCTCGCGATCCTGCCCGGCGTGCTCATCACCTTCACGGTCATGAGCTTCAATTTCCTGGGCGACGGCCTGCGGGATGCCATCGACACACGCCTGAAGCTCGATCCGTGACGCAGTCAAAAAAAGGGGAGACCACCATGTCCAAGCATTCAATCAGCCGCCGCTCACTGCTCAAATCGGCCGCCGCATCGAGCCTGGTCGTGCCGCTCGGCGGCATCTACAGCCCGGCCCTGGCGCAGACGCGCGACCGCATCATCCTGGGCACGACCCAGGAGCCCGTGCAGTTCAACCCGTTGCTCTATGTCAATGCCGGGGCCGAGAGCATTCCGGAGGCCCTGATGTTCGACGCCCTCTGGGATGTCGATCAGGCCGGCCAGTTCATCCCCAATCTCGCCGCGCGGATTCCGACCGTCGAGAACGGCGATGTTTCCGCCGACGCCCGCATCTGGCGCATCAACCTGAAGCGCGACGTCAAGTGGAGCGACGGTCAGCCCTTCACCGCCAAGGACGTCGAGTTCACCTATCAGACCGTCGTCAACCCGAAGGTCGCGGTGCGCTCGCGCAGCGGCTTCGACCTGATCAAGACCTTCAAGGTCGTCGATGCCTATACGGTCGAGATCGAGCTTGAGCGCCCCTATGTGCCCTTCATGTGGGCCTGGCAGAACATGCACATCGTGCCGCATCATCTGCTGTCGAAGGAGGAGAACCTCTCGACCTCGGGCTTCAATGCCAAGCCCGTCGGCACCGGCGCCTTCATGCTCAAGACCCGCACGGCCGGCAGCCACATGGTCTATGAGGCAAACCCGAACTATCATCGCGGCAAGGCCAAGATCGGCCAGTTCATCCACAAATTCGTGCCCGACCAGCTCGTAGCCTACGGTCAGGCCAGAACCGGCGAGATCGACTATCTCGCGGTATCCGGCGTTCCGTTCGACCGCTGGACGGAGGCTTCCAAGCTCGCCGACCGCACCTTCTTCCCGCTCGCCCAGCCCTGGGTGCAGTTCGTCTACTTCAACTGCGAAAAGCCGCAGTTCAAGGATCCGAAGGTCCGCAAGGCGCTCTCTCTGGCGCTGGAGATGCAGAAGGCGATCGATGACGTCTTCTTCGGCGCCTACAAGCGCACGCTGTCCTACCTGCACACCAGCCACTGGGCCTATAATGCGGAGCTTAAGGATGCCGGTCCCAACCCGCAGCTCGCCGCCAAGATGCTCGATGAAGCCGGCTGGAAGGTCGGCGCAGACGGCGTCCGCGAGAAGGACGGCGTCAAGATGAAGTTCACGATGTCGACGACATCGGGCTTTCCCGCGCGCCAGGCGACGCAGGCGATCTTCCAGCAGAACTGGAAGGCAATCGGCGTCGACATGGAAATCAAGAACATGCCAGCTTCGGTGGTCTGGGGCGAATACACCACAAAGTCCCAGTTCGACACGCTCCTCGTTTCGTGGGAGCCGACCGTCGGCATGGACCCCGACTACACTGCGCGCGCGCACTCGCAGATGATCCCGGCCAAGACCGGTCAGGGCTCGAACTACACCCAGTACCAGAACGCCGAAGTCGACCGCCTGCTCGAGGAGGGCGTCAGGCAGATCGACGTCGCCCAGCGCAAGAAGACCTATGGCCGGATCCAGGAAATCCTCGCCGAGGAGGTGCCGTTCGCTCCCCAGGGTGGCATCCACCAGGGGCAGATGACGCACAAGGCGCTGCAGGGCATCAAGCCGAACCAGTACGTGGTCGACGCGGCCTGGAACGTGCATGAATGGGCGTGGGGTTGATCTCGCCCGCCTGAAAGCAAGACGGAGCGCCTTCGGGCGCTCCGATACGCCGACCCCGGCGCACTCGCCGGGGCGGCCCCTATGAGAGCGCCCCGATGTCGAACGAGCAGTTCCTCCTGACCCTGTCCTGCCCGAACCGCCCGGGTATCGTGGCTGGCGTCTCGCGCCATCTCTTCGAGAGCGGCGGCAACATTCTGGAGGCCAACCAGTTCGACGATGTCGAGACCGGCAAGTTCTTCATGCGCGTCGTCTTCAACTTTGCCGAAGCCGGTACGCTGGCGGCGTTCAAGGAAGGCTTCGGCGCGATCGCCGACAGCCACGGCATGGACTGGAATGCGCGGGCGCGCACCGACCGGCAGAGCGTCCTGCTGCTGGTGTCCCGCTTCGACCACTGCCTGGCCGACCTGCTGTACCGCTGGCGTGCCGGCGAACTCGGCATGGACATCGCCGGCATCGTCTCCAATTACCCGCGCGAAATCTACCAGCACCTCGATTTCGACGGCATTCCGTTCCACCATTTGCCGATCACCAAGGAAACGAAGCCGCAACAGGAAGCGCAGATCTGGGAGATAGCTCGGGGCGTCGATCTCGTCATTCTGGCGCGCTACATGCAGGTTCTGTCGGATGATCTCGCCAGCAAGCTCAGCGGCCGCTGCATCAACATCCACCATTCCTTCCTGCCGGGGTTCAAGGGCGCCAAGCCCTATCACCAGGCGCACAAGCGCGGCGTGAAGCTGATCGGCGCCACGGCGCACTACGTCACCGCCGACCTCGACGAGGGGCCGATCATCGAGCAGGACATCGAGCGCATCAGCCACCATGACACGCCCGACGATCTAGTGCGCAAGGGCCGCGACATCGAGCGCCGCGTGCTGGCGCGCGCCGTCGCCTGGCATCTCGACGGCCGCGTCCTCGGCAACGGCAGCAAGACGGTGGTGTTCCGCGACTGAAATTCGCGAGTACGCCGTTCGGCTTCCCGATCACGGCGCATTTCCGTGCAAAGTCGGCATGCTCGAACCTGACCGCGGTTGACGCCGCGCTATCGCCTGTCCTGAGTGAGGCATGGTCACCACTGTCGGCTACCTCGTCAACGACGGTTTCCCCTTGCTGTCCCTGGCGGCGTCGGTCGAGTCGCTGCGGGCTGCAAACGCCGTCGCCGGGCGCGAATTGTTCCGCTGGCACTACTTTTCCGCCAGCGGCAAGGACACCTTGTCGTCCTGCCGTGTCATCGTCCGGCCGGAGGAGGAGGGCGTCGACAGCTTCGCCATCGACGTTATGGTGGTCTGTGCCGGCGACAGCGCGATCCACCTGAATGACGAAGCCATTTTTGCGATGCTGCGGCGGCTTGCCCGCAAGGGCGCACGCATGGGCGGGCTCTCCGGCGGAACCTTCATCCTCGCACGCTCCGGATTGCTCGAGGGCAAGCGCTGCACCGCGCATTGGGAGCATATGCCGGCGCTGCGCGAGCGCTTTCCTAAAATCCTGCTGAAGCAGACGCTCTACGAGATCGACGGGCAGTGCTTCACCTGCGCGGGCGGCAATGCGGTCCTCGACATGATGAATGCGCTCATCGCCGCCGAGCACGGCCTCGCGATCGCGCGCAGCGCCAGCGAATATCTGGTCCAGACCCAGATTCGCGACAGCGACGACTACCAGCGCATGTCGGCGCAGCAGCGCTTCGGGGTCTCGCACCCTATCCTGATCAAGGCGCTCGACCTGATCGAGAAGACCCTCGACGATCCCCTGGACCGACACGCCTTTGCCGAGAAGATGGGGCTATCGCTGCGCCAGCTGGAGCGCCTGTTCGTCTCCAACATCGATCTGACGATCAACCAGTACCTGATGAAGCTGCGCGTCGAGCGGGCGAAGATCCTGATCAGGCAGACGACGCTGCCTCTCGGCGAGGTCGCGGTCGCATCCGGCTTCACGAATTTCAGCCATTTTTCGCGGATCTATAAAAAGCGCTTCGGCGTCACGCCGAGTGACACCCGCAAATTCGAGCGGGCACCCGCGAGGTAGTGGGCCGCGACCCGCATCGCAGGGCAGGGCGCCTGGGGGTGCGCTCCGTCGGCTTATGCTGTCTCGGCAGCCGCGAAGGCGAGGCTCTTGCCCAGCAGCTCGTCGGCGATGTCGCGCCCGAATGCCTCGACATAGACCCGCAGCTCCGGCGCATTTCCCGACGCGCGGAAATGCACGACAGACTGGTCTCCCAGCGTGAGGCGCAGGCCGTCCTTGCGATCGACCGCCGCGACGCCGCCATGCGCTGCGAAGGCCGCATCGCGGAAGGCGGGGTCTTCGGCGTCGAGGCGCATGATGAAGGCAGCCGTGCTCGCCTGCGGGATCTCCTGAAGCCGGTTCGACAGGGCGATGGTGAAATTCGCATCCGCCGCGATGGCGCTGAGCGGGCGGCCCGAGCGCTTGACCAGGGCCAGCGAGGCGATGATCGGGAGCATCGCGTCGCGCGTCGGCATCGCCGCCAGGGGCCTGCCCTCGCGTTGAAGGTCCGAGCCGAGCAGCACGCCGCCATTGGCCTCGAAGCCGATCACGGATCGCGCGCCCGCCTCGCGCGCCTCGTTCATGCCTGAGATCACATAGGGCGAGCCCACCCGCGTGCGAACGACGCGCTGGAAATAGCCGGGGCGGTCCAGAGCCGAGTTCGAGGTCACGGGCGTGACGATCGCGTCGGCCTCGAGGAAGCTCGCGGTCAGTGCGCCGACGAGGTCGCCGCGGAGGAAGCGACCGTTCTCATCGGCGATCAGCGGGCGATCGGCGTCGCCATCGGTCGATACGATGGCATCCAGCCGATGCTGCCCCGCCCAGTTGCGCGCGAGTTCCTCGTCTTCCGGACGCAGGGCCTCGGTGTCGACGGGGATGAAGACCTCGCTGCGTCCGAGTGCGATCGGCGTCGCGCCGAGCGCGGACAGCACATCGCAGATCACGTCGCGGCCGACGGAGGAGTGCTGGTAGACGCCCACTGACAGGCCGGCCAGCGACTGGCGCCCGAAGAAGTCGAGATAGCGTGCGCCATAATCGTCCAGCGCCGCATGGGTCTCGGGCTGGACGTCGATTGCGGGAATGGCAGTCAGGGCGAGCCTGTCGCGCCAGGCCAGGATGCGCGCCTCGTCGGTCTTGTCGATTTCGCCCTGGGCCCGGTAGAACTTCAGCCCGTTGCGATCGTCGGGGATGTGGCTGCCCGTGACCATGATGGCCGGCGCGCCCCTCTTGGCCGCGGCCAGCGCCAAGGCCGGCGTCGGAAGGGCGCCGCAGTCGACAGGGACGAAGCCTGCATCGCTGACGGCCTGGGCGCATTGCGACGCGATCAGCGGGCTGGACGACCGCAGGTCCCGCCCGATCAGCACCTCGCCCGTGGTTCCGGCGTCCTCGCCGATCATCGCGCAGAACGCCCGGACATGGCTGTAGGTCGGCAGGCCAACGAGCTCACTCACCAGGCCGCGCAGGCCGGATGTCCCAAACTTCAAGCTGGTCATGCCGTGTCGGTATCCTTGCGATCGATCGAGGCGTCTTATGAGGGCATCAGCCGGATATTCAAAGCCCTCAAGGCGTGGCGCGCAAGCTCACGCTGGGGGCGTCGCAGGCGGTTTGCGGGCTTACCCCGGAAGGGCATTGGCGGAGGCGGGCTCCGGGGCGTAGCGGCATCGGACGATTTCGCGCCGCGGCCCTTGCGCCGGCGTCAGCATGATGTCGCCGAAAGCCGAGGCGATGTCTTGGCCGGGCGGGCATGATATCGTTTCGACGCGACCATCGGGTCGCGAACGACAGCCAAGAGAGTTTGATCCCGAATGTCAGAATAGCACGCGCAACCGCCACCCGGCGAAACAGGGAGTGAGGCAATGCAATCGGCGACTGGTCGATATATTCTCGCACTCGCAGCGATCCTCATGATCACAGGAGCAGATCGCGTCAGCTCGCAAGAGAAGCTCAAGAGTTATCAGTCCGGGACCAAGGAGTTCTGGACCAATCCGCCGCCCGACTGGTTCCTGGGCGATGAAACCGAGGCGCAGAAGGGCCTGGCGCCGCCCGCGGGCCCGCCGACCGGGGCCTCCGACAGCGAACTCGCCGACCTCGTCAAGAAGATCAAGCTGCCGCCGGGCTTCAAGATCGAGGTCTATGCCAGCGGCGTTCTCTCGGCCCGGCAGATGGCCTGGGGCGACAACGGCACACTCTTCGTCGGGTCGTTCGACCTGGGCAACGTCTACGCCATCCGCGACGAAGGCGGAAAGCGATCGGTCAAGACGGTGATCAAGGGCCTCAAGATGCCCACGGGCGTCGGCTTTCTCGACGGTGCGCTCTACGTCGTCGATATCAACAAGCTGATCAAATACGAGAACGCCGAGGCCAATCTGGACAAGCTCGGCGAGGGCAAGGTCGTCTATGACGACATGCCGTCCTATGTGGCCCATGGCTGGAAATATCTGGTCGCCGACAAGGAGGGCTGGTTCTACATGCCCTTCGGCCCGCCCTTCAATGTCGGCCTCCCGCCCACCAGCCTGTCGCAGATCAGGCGCGTCGATCCCAAGACCGGCAATGCCGAACTGGTCGCGCTGGGTGTACGCAACAGCGTCGGCGGCGATATCGACCCGCGCAGCGGCAGATACTGGTTCACCGAGAATGCGCGCGACTGGCTCGGCGACGACAGCCCAAGCGACAAGCTGAACGTCATCACCAGGATGGGCGAGCATTTCGGCTATCCCTATTGTCACCAGGGCGACATGCCCGATCCCAAATTCGCGATGGGGCATAGCTGCTCGGAGTTCACGCCTCCGGCGCTGAATCTGGGCGCGCATGTCGCACCGCTCGGGATGAAATTCTACACCGGCGACCAGTTCCCGGCCGAGTACAAGAACAGCATCCTGATTGCCGAGCATGGCTCGTGGAACCGCCACAAATACCAGGGCGGCCAGATCTCGCGCGTGACGGTCGACCCCGATGGCAAGAACGCCAAGAAGGAGATCCTGGCATCGGGCTGGATCGGCGGTGACCAGACCTATCTCGGCCGCCCCAACGACATCATCCTGGCGAAGGACGGAGCCATTCTGGTGGCTGATGACTGGGCGGGCGCGATCTACAGGATCAGCTACAGCAAGTGACGGGACGGCCATGTTGCGGTTGTCCGGCCGGGCATCGCAGCATGGCTACCGCTTCCGTAACCGGACTGCCGGCCATGCATCGAAGCTCTCTTTTGATCGCCTTGTCGCTCGCCTTGCCGGCCATGTCGCCGGCTTGGACGACCGCACAGGCGGCCGACACGGGTGCGGGCAAGGACAAGGCCGCGCCCTGCCTGACATGCCACGGTGAAGGCGGGATCTCGCAGATGCCCGAGATTCCCTCGCTAGCGGCGCAACCCGATCTTTTCATTCAGTGGCAACTGGTCTTCTTCCGCAGCGGCACGCGCAAGAACGAGGCGATGCAGCCCTTTGTCGAGAAGCTCACCAACGAGGACATCCGCGATCTCGGCGCCTATTTCGCGTCCTTGCCCGCCTCCCAGGCGGCTCCGGTCGCTCGGCAGCCTGCGCTTGCGGAGGCGGGCGCGAAAGCTGCGGTCAATCATCGCTGCGCCTCATGCCATACCGATGCCTTCGCGGGGACCAAGGCAACGCCGCGCCTCGCCGGACAGCGCGAGGAGTATCTCGCCAAGGCCTTGCACGACTACAAATCGGGCATCCGGTCAGGCGGCGGCATGGCGGCGATGGCCGATGTTGCCTACGCCCTCAGCCAAGAGGAGATCACCGCGCTCGCGCACTATCTGGCAGGGCTATAGGCGAGCGGGGGCAGGCGCAGGCTGAACAGAAGCGGCGCGCGATGCGTTCCAGGCGATGCGTCCGCGACAGCCGGGAGGCCGCCCCATGCCTGACTATGTCCTCTATTATTGGCCTGTGCCGTTCCGGGGGCAGTTCGTCCGCGCGGTGCTGGCCTGGGCCGGAAAGAGCTGGCGCGAAGGCAGCGCCGACGAGATCGACGAGATCATGCACATGGGCGTCGACAGGATGCCGGTCCCGTTCATGGGCCCGCCACTCCTGATCGACAATGCGAACGCGTTCGCCATCGCAGAGATGCCCGCGATCATCCTCTATCTCGGTGAGACGCTGGACCTGATGCCGTCGACGCCGGCACTGCGGGCGCTTACCATGAAGATCGTCAACGACGCCAATGACGTCATCGACGAGGTCACGCTGCAGGGCGGACAGCAGATGTGGACCGAGGCGCGATGGCGCGAATTCGTGCCACGCCTCCAGAGGTGGATGTCGTTCTGGGAGGAAACCGGACGCCGCCACGGATTGAAGGCGCAATCGGGCTTCCTCCTCGGTGGCGAGGCGCCGGGGATAGCGGACGTCGTGACCGCAACGCTCTGGGGAACGATGACGGAGCGGTTCTCCGCCATCTCGTCGATTTTTGACGAAACGGCCCCCCTCACCAGTGCCCTGGTGCGCCGCGTCTCCAGCCTGCCCGAACTCGCGGATCTGGGCCGGAAGGCGCGCGCCGACTACGGCGACGCCTATTGCGGCGGTCAGATCGAGCTAGCGCTGCGCAAGGTCGCCGGCGCTACCGAGTAAAGACCCGACTGATCGAGCCAACCCGTCTCCTCAGCACGAGCTTTGCCCCAAAGGCGTCGGCGGCCTCGCTGTGCCGGCTCCGTAGGCGGGCGGCTTAAACTGAGGCACTTTTGCTGAAATTTACGGCAACAGCGGGAAGGCGACTGATTGACAGCCTCGCACTTTCCGATATCGTTCCATTAGTTGGAACATTAGTTCCATAAAATGGAACTTTT
This sequence comes from Allobosea sp. P1_B10, assembly GCF_056406735.1. Classification (NCBI taxonomy): domain Bacteria; kingdom Pseudomonadati; phylum Pseudomonadota; class Alphaproteobacteria; order Hyphomicrobiales; family Alloboseaceae; genus Allobosea; species Allobosea sp. P1_B10. The sequence continues at coordinate 688,226 of NZ_JBFTZP010000003.1, forward strand.
TGAGGTTCTTTAATGTCGATCCTGACGGCTGCCACGGAAGTCCTGCGGTGCTTCTCCGCCACGCGGCACGACGTCACCGTGACCGACCTCGTGACTCTGCTGGGGATGCCGAAGAGCAACGCCTCCCGCCTCCTGCGCGCGATGCGGGACGAAGGGTTGCTGGAGGCAGTCGGCGAGAGCAAGCGCTATCGGCCCTCCCTTCTGCTCAACCAGGTGGGTCAGTTGTACCGGCTGGCCAATTCGCTGGTGGAACGCTCGGACGCCGTCGTCAGCCGGATCTCCGAGACCACCGGGCACACCGGCTACATCAGCGTGCGGCGCGGCAATGAGATCGTCGGCGTCACCAGCCATCCGGGCCGACATGCCTTGCGCGTCGTCACAGCCATTGGAGACCGGCTGCCGGCCTTTGCATCCAGCACCGGTCGCGTCCTGCTCGCCAGGCTGCCCGACGCGGCCGTCCGCGCGCTTTATCCCGACGCCTTCGTCGCCCCCTCGGAGACCGCGCCGCAGTCGATCGACGACCTGCTGGCGCGCCTCGAGCAGGGCCGCAGCCTCGGCTTCGCCGAATCCCATGACGAGGCGGTGCGCGGCGTCCATGCGATCTCGGTTGCGGTCGGCGATCCCGCTACCGGCGACGAGGTCGCACTCTGCATTTCCTATCCAGCGGCCCTCGTCGATCCCGCGGAACGACTGTCGATCATCCGCCTGCTGAGCGAAGGAGCGGCCGAGATTGCCGCGCTGACGCAGGACAGGCTCTTCACCCCCTTGAATCTCACAAACCCGGAGACCGCACCATGAGCAATCGCTGGCGCATCGGCTTCGACATCGGCGGCACCTTCACCGATTTCATTCTCTATGACGGCGAAAACCGCTCGGTTACGCTGCACAAGCGCCTGACGACGCCGCATGACCCGTCCGAGGCCGCTCTGATCGGCCTCGACGAACTCACCGCCATGGCAGGGATTACGCTGGCCGATATCGGCGACATCGTTCACGGCACGACGCTGGTGACCAATGCCGTGATCGAGCGCAAGGGCTCGAAGCTCGGGCTGATCACGACGCAAGGGTTCCGCGATGTACTCGAAATGGGCACCGAGCAGCGCTATGACATCTACGACCTGTTCCTGACCTTCCCTGAGCCACTGGTCTCGCGCGATCTGCGCCTGGAAGTCGCCGAGCGCATGGACCGCGACGGCGAGATCGTCACGCGGCTCGATGCGGCAGGCGTGCGCGCCGCGGCGCAGGAACTGGCTGCAGCCGGCTGCGAGGCCATCGCCATTTGCTTCCTCAACAGCTACCGCAATCCGGCCCATGAGCAGGAGGCCGGCCGGATCGTCCGCGAGGCCTGCCCTGATCTGACCGTCTCGCTGTCGAGCGAGGTCGTGGCCGAGATCTGGGAGTACCAGCGCTTCGTCACCACGGCCGCGAACGCCTATGTCCAGCCGCTTGTTCGGCGCTATCTCGAGCGTCTCGAGCGCGAACTCGCGACGCGCGGCTTCGCTGGCGCGCTCCGGCTGATGCATTCGGCCGGCGGCCTCGTCTCGCCGGAGACGGCGCGCGCCTTCCCAATCAGGCTGCTCGAGAGCGGCCCTGCGGGCGGCGGCCTCGCCACGGCCTTGTTCGGCGAACTCGCTGGGCACAAGGATGTCATCTCCTTCGACATGGGCGGCACCACCGCCAAGGCCTGCATGATCGAGGATGGCCGCGCCGAGATCGCGCCGATGCTCGAGGCCGGCCGCGTCAACCGCTTCACCAAGGGTTCGGGCCTGCCCATCAAGGCTCCCGTCATCGACATGATCGAGATCGGCGCCGGCGGCGGCTCGATTGCGGCGATCGACGAGGTCGGCCTGCTCAAGGTCGGTCCGCATTCGGCCGGCTCCGATCCCGGCCCGGCCTGCTACGGCATGGGGGGCGTCAAGCCGACCGTGACCGACGCCAACCTGGTGCTGGGCTACTACGATCCCGGCTTCTTCCTGGGCGGACGCATGGCGCTGGACCTGGAGGCCGCGCGCAAGGCTGTCGGCACGATCGCGACGCCGCTCGGGCTCTCGGTCGAGGAAGCTGCCTGGGGCATCCACAAGGTCGTGGTCGAGAGCATGGGCGCTGCCGCGCGCGTGCATCTGGTCGAGAAGGGCAAGGACCCACGCCGCTATGCCATGGTCGGCTTCGGCGGAGCAGGGCCCGCCCATGCCGTCGACGTCGCACGCGTCCTCGGCGTCCGTCAGGTCATCATCCCGCCGGCGTCGGGAGCGGCGTCCGCGCTGGGTTTCCTGGCCGCGCCCCTCTCTTTCGACATGGTCCGCTCGCTCCCGGTCGAGTTCTCCGAGGGCTTCGATGCGCAGTCCGTGAACACGATGCTGGGTGAGCTCGAAGCGGAAGGGCGCAAGCACCTGATCGAGGCCGGCGTGAAGCCCGCCGACATCGTCGTCGAACGCTCCGCCGACATGCGCCTCGTCGGCCAGATGCACGACATCGCCGTGACGTTGCCGGGCGGCGTGATCGACGCGTCGAGCCTCGCCGCGATCCGCACCGCATTCACCACCGCCTATTCCGCGCGCTACACCTCGGTCTATGAGGGCGCCCGGCTCGAGGCGATCAATTTCCGCGTCCGCTGCGTGGGTCCGACGCCGACCCTCGCATTCGCGGGAGCTGCCGGCGGGGCCGAGGCCAGCGCCAAGGTCAAGGGCACGCGCCAGGCCTGGTTCGAGGGCGGCTGGAGCGAGGCGACGGTCTATGACCGCTATGCGCTGCGGGCGGGCGATGTCATCGCAGGCCCTGCCATCATCGAGGAGCGCGAGGCGACGACCATTGTCCCGCCCGGCGACAGCGTCGCGATCGACGAGGTCCTGAACCTGCTCGTCAACGTCGCGCAGACCGGTGCGGCCGAGACCACGATCAGCGCTGACATGCCGGTCGCGGAGGCTGCACGCCTGATCGAGTCCGACCCGATCTCGCTCGAGATCATGTGGAGCCGTCTCGTCAACGTGGTCGAGGAGATGTGGCTGACCGTCTGCCGCACCGCCTTCTCGCTGGTGATCTCGGAGGCGCAGGATTTCGCCTGCGAGTTGCTCGACCCCGAGGGCGAGACGCTGGCCCATTCGCCACGCGCCATGCCTGTCTTCAACCTGACGCTGCCGCGCGCGGTCAAGGCGCTGCTCGCCCGCTATCCTGCAGAGACACTGAAGCCCGGCGACGTGCTGATCACCAATGATCCCTGGCTCTGCGCCGGGCATCTCTTCGACATCGCGATCGTGACCCCGGTCTTCCTGGGCGATCGCGTGGTCGGTCTGATGGGGACCGTCGGCCATGTCTCCGATATCGGCGGCACCAAGGATTCGCTGCGGGCCCGCGAGATCTACGAGGAAGGCTTCCAGATCCCGCCGATGAAGCTCTACGAGGCCGGCGTGGTCAACGAGACCCTGGTCCGGCTGTTGGGCGAGAACGTCCGCAACTCCGAGCAGGTGCTGGGCGATCTCCATTCCTTCGTCGCGGCCAACGCGATCGGTGCGGAGCGCCTGCAGTCCTTCATGGCAGACTACGGCATGCAGGATCTGCGCGCGCTGGCCTCGGTGGTGCAGAGCCGGTCCGAGAAGGCAATGCGCGAGGCGATCGCGGCGCTGCCGGACGGGACCTATCACGGTACCGTCTCGAACAACCCGCTCGGCACGCCGATGACCTATCCGCTAGCGCTCACGGTCAAGGGCGATACCATCCATCTCGACTTTGCCGGTGCGCCGCCTCAACTGCCGCAGGGCGGTCTCAACTGCACGCTGAACTACACCACCGCGCACGCGACCTATCCGCTGAAATGCATGCTGACGCCGAACGTCCGCGGCAATGCCGGCTGCTACCGCGCCTTCTCGATCGATGCGCCGGAGGGCTCGATCCTGAACTGCGAGAAGCCGCTCGCCGTCAACCTGCGCACCCGCACCGGCTGGTACATCGCGCCCAATATCTTCCGCGCGCTGTCGCAGGCGGCGCCAAACCAGGTCCAGGCCTTCACCGGCCTGCCGGTGGCGGCCAGCGTCTATGGCCGCGACCGGGCAGGCGACACCTATTCCGACATGCTGTTCACCGGCGGTGGGCAGGGCGGCTCGGCCCATGGCGATGGCAAGTCCGGGCTGCTCTATCCGACGTCTGCCGCCAATACCTCGATCGAGACATTCGAGGCGCGGGTGCCGGTCCTCGTGGTCGAGAAGAGCTATCTCAAGGATTCAGGCGGAGCCGGGCGTCATCGCGGCGGACTCGGCCAGCGCGTGAAGCTGCGCAAGCTCTCCGCCGACGGCCTGCCGACGCTGGTCTCGCTCTATCCGGAAGGGGTCAACAATCCGATCCCCGGCCTGTTCGGCGGCAATGCCGGCGGCGGGGCTTCCGGGCGCATCCTCGACGAGCAGGGCCATGTCACGCGCGACGTCGGCACGGGTGATCTCGTCCAGGTCACGCATCCCGGCGAAATCGTCGAGCTCGTTCTGGCAGGAGGGGCCGGTTACGGCGCGCCGGCGGAGCGCTCGCGTGACGCGGTCGCCCGTGACATCGCGCTCGGCCTCGTTTCGCCGGAAGCAGCCAGGCGCGACTACGGCACGCAGATAGGCCACACGGCGCAGGACGTCGCGGAGGCAAAAACCGGCATTCTTGTTGCTTGAACGTGGATCTGCCGCGGGCGCAATGACCCGCTAGGGCTATAAAAGGGGACTGGTCATGAACGAACCATCGGGGATGGGGGCTCGCCGGCACCCCAGCCTGTTTGAGCCGGCAACACTGATCCTTATCGGGTTGCTCTGTGTTTTCGGCTCCATCATCGGCATGCAGTTGCTCGTCACGCTCGGCGTGACGGCCAACACCTCGCTGATCGGCGCGATGGCCGCGATGGCACTGGCGCGGCTGCCGATCGGCATTTTCCTGCGCTACCGCTCCATCCATGTCCAGAATCTCGCCCAGAGCGCGATCTCGTCCTCGACCTTCGGCGCCGCCAACAGCCTGATGCTGCCGATCGGCATCCCCTTCCTGCTGGGGCGGCCCGATCTCGTGATGCCGATGTTCGCCGGCGCCTTCATGGCGATGTTGCTCGACGCCTACCTGCTCTACCGGATGTTCGACTCGCGCGTGTTTCCTGCGACGGGCGCCTGGCCGCCGGGCGTGGCAGCCGCCGAGGCGATCAAGGCCGGAGACGAGGGCGGCCGCAAGGCCGTGCTGATGGGCGTTGGCTTTGCCGTCGGCATCGTCGGTGCCTTCCTCAAGATCCCGATGTCGGCCTTCGGCGTTGCCTTCATCGGCAATATCTGGGCGCTGTCCATGTTCGGCATCGGCCTGCTGCTGCGCGGTTACTCCGGCCCGATCTTCGACAACCCGACCTTTGCGGCGATCATCCCCAAGGGCGACCTGATGGCCGCCTACATCCCGCACGGCTTCATGATCGGCGCCGGCCTGGTGGCCCTGTTGCAGGTCGCGCAGCTGATGATGCAGCGCAACGCCGCCGCCAAGGAGGCGGAGGCCGCAGCCGGCACGCCCGACGCCGCGGTCAAGCGGGCGCTCGGCCTCGGCACCATCGGCTACCTCGCGATCGCGATGTTCCTCGCGGTCGTCGGCGGGCTGATGAGCGATATGTCGGTGGGCATGCTGATCCTGTTCGTGCTCTATGCCGCATTCGCGGCCTATGTGCATGAGCTGATCGTCGGCCTCGCCGCGATGCATTCGGGCTGGTTCCCCGCATTCGCCGTCGCCCTGATCACGCTGATCATCGGCATGTTGATCGGCTTCCCGATGCCGGCCCTGGCGCTGCTCGTCGGCTTCTCCGCCGCCACCGGCCCGGCCTTCGCCGACATGGGATACGATCTGAAAGCGGGTTACATCCTGCGCGGGAACGGCGCCGATCCGGCCTTCGAGCGCGAGGGCCGCAAGCAGCAGCTCTATGCGGCGATGTTCGCCTTCATCGTCGCTGGCATCGTCGTTCTGGTGTCCTACCAGAGCTATTTCGCGCAGAACCTCGTTGCTCCCGTCAACAAGGTCTACGCCGCCACGATCCGCGCCGGTGTTGCGCCCGGCGTTGCCTGGTCGCTGTTCATGTGGGCGATCCCCGGCGCGATCCTGCAGTTCGTCGGCGGGCCCAAGCGTCAGATCGGCGTGCTCTTCGCCACAGGCCTGCTGATCAGCTTCCCGGCCGCCGGCTGGGCCGTCCTGGCCGGTATCGTCTGCCGGGTGATCTGGGAAAAGCTGCGCGGCAGCGACGGCGAAGGCGATATGGAGGTCTTCGCTGCCGGTGCCATCGCCGGCGACGCGATCTACAGCTTCTTCGACTCCGTGCTGAAGGGCTTCAAGCGCTGAAGCCAATCAAGACCGCGGCGGGGTCTACAGCCCGGCGCGGTCACTCGATCGCAATCGATACGGCCCCCATGGGGCAGGGGGATCACGATGCGCAAGCTCGGAACGCTCACGATCGGCCAGGCGCCGCGCGCGGACATCACCGCCATCCTCGACGCTGCGATCGACGCTGCGGTTCCGCGCCGCCACGCGGGGGTGCTCGACGGAAAAGACCGCACGGAGATCGCCCGCGACTTCGCGACACGCCCGGGGCAGGCCGTCCTGATCACGAAGTTGCTCGACGGCACGTCCGTGGTGATCGACCGCGACCGGACGGAAGAAGCGGCGCAGGCCAAGCTCGCCATGCTTGAAGCAGAGGGCTGCAGCACCATACTGATGCTCTGCACCGGGCATTTTGCGACATTGACCTGCGAGACCGCTCGCCTTGTCGAGCCTGACCGCATCCTGCCACCGGCTGTCGCGGCGCTCATCGGCCAGGACCGGCTCGGGATCATCGTCCCGCTGGCCTCGCAGGTCGAAAGCGAAGCGTCCAAATGGCAGCCCCTGGCGCAACCGCCCATTTTCGCGGTGGCCACACCCTATGGCGATGCGACGGGCGGCGTCGCGCGAGCGGCGGCAGAGCTCAGGCAGCGCGGAGCACGGATCCTCCTGCTCGATTGCATGGGCTTCGTCGAACGCCATCGCAGCGAAGCCATCCAGGGCTCGGGACTTCCCGCCATCCTTTCGAACAGCATGATCTCGAAATTGATCTCTGAAATCGTTTGACATTCAGCGTATTGGTTGAGTCTGCGTTCTGATTCGCTATTCGCCGTCCATCCCGCTAGCATGCCCGGAACGGGTCCTGATCGGGGAGGTGGCAATGCCGAACGCCGATGCCGTCACGATATCGTCCTATGCGGAACGCAAGGCGGCTGTCCTGAGGGCAGCCCAGCTTCTCTCGTCCGGAAAGGGCAGCGAGGAGGATGTCGAATTCGCCGCGCTGACCGATGCGATCGTCGATTTCGATATCGGCGAGGAGGCCCAGGCTTACATCGAGATTCCGCCCGCCTTCGTGCAGTTTCTCACCCGTGGTTATCGCAGGCCCGCTGCAGAGCGCAGGCGCTAGAGCCTGACGACTACGCTTGCCCGGCTGCTGGCTCGGCGACGGTCGGTCTCTGCTCTCACGACGGAACTCTGACGCGCCCAGAGCGTTTGAGAATGATGGCGCCCCTCGAGCGAAGGACGATGATGACTGACATGAAGCTGCGCGCGCAGAACGCGCGTGATGATCTCGACGGAATGTTGGATGTGGCGCAGGCCATCAGGATTTCCGCAACCGCGACGGCTGACCAGATAAGCGCTGCATCGGCAGCGCGGCGCTCCATTCTGTCTGCGCTCCAGTCCCCGACCGACATTCGGCGCCAGGTCGTGCAGTCGCGTTTCGAGAAGCTGATCGCAGTCCTGTAGGTGCTCAAGCCCAGTTCGACGGCAGTGTCCTCATGTCGTCATGCCGTCGCCTATCGACTTGGCTGACAACGCCGCTCCGAATGGATGTTCCAAGCTAACAACCCCCGACCATGCGGCCGGGGGTTGTCTCGTATTATCAGCCGCTTCGTGTCTAGATGACAGTGCGCTTATAGGGCTCGGCGGTCTCGTCGAAGCGGGTCCAGCCCTCCTGGCGGTACTGAGCGACGCGGGCATTGCGATCGACGGGGGAGGCGCCGTCCATGATCGTCTCGACCGTCGCAGCATGCTCGTCGAGCGCCTTCACTGCTACGACGGTTCCACCGCGTCGCACCGTTTCGGCATAATAGTGGGCCTCGTCTTCATCGACGCCCGCGCTGGTCAACGAGCCGACGAGTCCGCCAGCCGCCGCGCCAGCAACGGCTCCAGCCGCGGTGGACGCGAGCCAGCCGGCTGCCACGACGGGGCCGACGCCGGGAATGGCGAGCAGGCCGATGCCCGCAAGCAGGCCGACAGCCCCGCCGACGCCGGCTCCGATCCCCGCACCCTCCGCAGCGTTGCTGTCCTTGGCGCGTTCGTCATTGCCGACCACGCTGATATCGGACGAGGAAATGCCGGCTGCCTCGAGGTTTTCGACCACAGCGGCGGCGGATTCATAGGTGTCGTAGGAACGGGTGATGGTGCGGGTCATGTGCTTCTCCAGCAGAAGGGTTACGGCGATATCGATCAGTTGCGGGTGATGTTGCCGCGATAATCGAGTGAGACGTTGACCTCGGCGCCGGAGTGGGTGGCCTTGCCCTTCCAGATTCCGTTGTCGTCCTTCTTGAGCGCCATCACATTGGTATAGCCGTTCGCCTCGAGGCGGCTCTTGGCCTGGCCTTCGGTGAAGCTGTTGGCCCCCGGCAGCGGCGCGTTCTTGTCGGCATCGGCCTTGGGTGCAGGCATGGGCGAGGTTGTCGAAGTCTGTGCGAGAGCCCCGAATGAGGTCGCCGACGCGATCAGCGTGGCAATGAGCAGCTTTTTCATCTTGGTTCTCCTTAGGCACGCGGCATGGCCGCTATGCCCAAGGAAACGGCAACTCAAGCAGATCAGTTCCCAAAATAAAGAGTTCGGCTGAGGCGGAACTATTGGCCGTGCCGCGCGATTCCGGATGTCGCACCAAGCGCTGCCGGAAGTCCTAGTGGCGAAGAAAGAAGCGGATCATTTCCCGCGAGGCGTCGGGACCGGTCGTATCAGTATAGCTTCCACCTCCATCTCCACCCGACCACGCGTGGCCCGCTCCCTGGATCACCCAATATTCCGTTTCCGCTACCGCATTGGCCGGTACCACGCTGCGGCGCACGACCTGCCGGCCATTGATCAGCGTGTCGGTCATGAACTCGGTGGGCCGATCATCGTGAGCCAGGGCCCTGTCGAACAGGGCGTCGCCATTCGAGGGGTGAACCGTGGCATCGGCCGTCCCGTGGAAAATGATCCGGCGGGTCGCGTCGCCTCTCCGTGGCGTCGCTCTCCGGGGGCTCTTCTTCATCGCGGCAAACGCCGACATCACATCTTGTGCCGCGCCGTGCGGCAGCCCCGAATGAATGCCCGCCGCCGCAAAGACCTCCGGGTAGGTCGAGGACAGGATATCCGCCATGGCGCCGCCCGCGGACAATCCGGCGACGAAGACACGTTTGCGATCGACACCGAACTCGGCTGCCAGATGCTGTGCCAGCCCGGCCAGGGCGGCGGGCTCCCCTGCATCACGCTTCTGGTGGCGCGGATCGAACCAGTTCCAGCACCCCTGCGCATTCGCCGATCGCGGTTGATGCGGATAGGCGACGACGAGGCCGAACTCGTCGGCAAGCGCATTCATGCGGGTTCCCCGCGCAAAATCGTCCGGGTCCTGCGTGCAGCCATGGAGCATCACGAGCAGGGCGAGGTCCCGCCCGGCATGGTCGTCCGGCACATAGAGCTTGTAGGTCAGGGCGCCGGCGCCCGTGCCAAGCTGACGGGAGGTGAAGCGCGGGTCCTCGTCTCGAGGATTGACCGCCGGCCGAGGCGCCGCCCTTGCCTGCGGGGCGTAGCGCGCCTGTTCACTGCGCAACGACTGGAGCGTTTCACTGAGGCCGCGCGAGATCCGGGCCTTGAAGCCGGCTGCGGCTGGCGGGCTGTCCTCGCTGCCCCCCTGCTGGGGCTCGCCGGGGTTCCTGGCAAGCGCGCGCTGGATTGCTGCGGTCGCCCCGGCGACATCGGAAGCCTTGAGCCGTGCCATGGCCTGGCCAATTGCCGAACGAAAATCGGTGCTCATCTCTGCATCCCTCTTCATGTGATCCGGTCCGCCAGGACAGCCTTGACCTCGGCGGGCGCGTGCAGCGCACCGAGCACGGTCAGCGACGCGATCGTCTCGCTCGCAAGCTGCGGCGACACGTCGGCATCGATGACGGCCAGTCCCAGCACGCGAATTTCGAGTTTTTCACCGGCAGTCCGGACTGCTTCGAGATCGCGCCGGGTAAAGGTGCGCAGTCCCAGTTCGAGCGAGAGCCGCGTGGTAGCCTGCGCCGCAATGTCCGAATGAGTGGCCAGTTGGTTTCGGACCGCGGTCCGAATGAAGTCGGACCGGTTGGAGTAGAAGCCATCCCGGACAAGCAGATCGATGCGGCCGAGATCGACAAAGCCAAGGTTCAGCGTGAGTTTCTCACTCTCGGGGATTTTCATTTTATAATCCATATACCATCCGATTGGATGGTATATGGATGCTTAGACGCGGGATGCAAGAGACGCGACGCAGATTCTGCGGTGCGCTCCGATGACCAGATTTCCGGCAGCGCACGAAAATTCGGCGGTCGCATCGAAAGGTTATTACTGCAAGGCCCGCCCTCTTCGCCGGCCAAACGACCAAAACTGTTCGACGAAATTTGGCTAACTGCGATTCAAGCCGCTGCGCAGGGGGCGATGGAAATCGGGTTGACGATTCACATTTTCGATGAAGCAGGCTGGTGCTGCGAGGGGGAATTCAACTCACAATGGCAGAGTCATCCCGTTGAAAATATCAGGAAAAAAACAGAGGTAACGCTTATGTGCGTACCGGTCGTGTGGGCCTGTCAAACACGTTATTTCCGAGCCGCTTGTAGAGAGATATACTTCCGGTCAGCTCAGGGGTTTATAGCAGCGGCATCCAAGGCATGAGACTTTGGGTGCGAATTTGCTTCTCTTTGATCACAAGGATCTTCGCGGCAGAGCACTCGAACCAAGCGGGGTGTCGTTTGGACGGCCCCGTTGTCGGCAAAGACGATGAGCCGGTGAGAAAGCTCCGAAAGAGCAGATCGTGAATGTTGCGAATAGACGATGGCCCTGTTACTGGGCGGGTCGCCGCTAGGGCACATTTTGGGGGAGAAATTGAAGTATCTGGTCACCGGCGGTGCGGGCTTTATTGGCTCGGCTGTCGTTCGCAAGCTGATGGGTGAGACCGAGCATCGCGTCTGCGTGGTCGACAAGCTGACCTATGCCGGCAACCTGGCGTCGCTGGCGCCGGTCGCTGGCGCCGGTCGCGGGCAGCGATCGCTATCGCTTCGAGCAGGCCGACATCGTCGCCTGATCGCTTACGTCACCGACCGGCCCGGCCATGATGTGCGCTATGCCATCGACGCCGGCAAGATCGGCCGCGAACTCGGCTGGACCCCCAAGGAGAGCTTTGCCTCGGGCCTGCGCCGCACGGTCGAATGGTATCTGGACAATCCCGGCTGGTGGGGCGACATCCGCTCCGGCGTCTATCGCGGCGAACGCCTCGGCGCGGCCTGACGCGCGTTTTTAAATCCAACAGAAGACTGCCATGCTGACCGTCGAAGCCACCGCCATTCCCGCTGTGAAGATCATCG